>JARGGE010000012.1 GCA_029210865.1 Trueperaceae bacterium | reverse complement strand
CCCGGGGGCCGTGGCCGGGACCGCGGAACCCGCGGCGGGGGGCACGGCGCCTTCGGCTGAGGGCGAGAACGCGGCTGCCCTCGCCGACGCGATCGTGCCGGACGCGCCCGCCGGCGCCGACCCGCTGGCGGCCTTCGACCTCGAGGGCCTCGACAGCGTCGAGGTCACGCGCGAGCTGATGCTGGCCGGCTACCGTGCCGAGGCGGTGGCCTCGATGCGCGGCCTCAAGGTGCGCACCGTCGAGGACCACCTCGCCGAACTGGTGCGCCGCGGCGACCTCACCGCCGAGGAGGCCACCGGCCTGCCGGCCGACGAGGTGCGGCGGATCCGCGAGGTGGCCGAGGCGGTCGCCGAGGAGGCGCCGGGCAAGCTGCGGCCGCTGTTCGACGCGTTGGGCGGCGAGGTGCCCTACGCGGTCCTCAAGTGCATCTTGGCGGCGCGTTAGCGTCGTGAGGCGTCAGCGCACCTCGGACCCGTCCGCCAGGTCGCGGTCGAGCGTCGTCACCGCCAAGTGGCCCTCGGCGTCCTCGGCCGCCAGGATCATGCCCTGCGACTCGACGCCGCGCAGCTTGACGGGCTTGAGGTTCGCGACGATCACGACCTTCTTGCCGACGAGCTGCTCGGGGGTGTAGTGCTGCTTGATGCCCGAGACGATCGTGCGCGTCTCGGGGCCCACCTTGATTGTCAGGACCAGCAGCTTGTCGGCCTTGGGATGCGGCTCGACGTGCTGGACGTGGGCGACGCGGAACTCGAGCTTGGCGAAGTCGTCGATCGTCACCTCGTCCTTGTGCGCCAGCGGCGCCTCGGCGGGCGCGGCGATGGCCGCGGCGAGCGCCTCGAGGTCGATGCGCGGGAACAGCGGGTCGCCCGGGCGGGTGGCCGCCCCTGCGGTCGCGCCGTCCCAGCGACGGGCATCGCCGAGCGTGGCGGGCGCGTCGTCCAGGCCGAGCTGCGCCCGCAGCTCGCGGGCCTTCGCCGGCAGCACCGGCTCGAGCAGCACCGACGCCACCCGCAGCGCCTCGACCACCGAGCGCAGCACGGTACCCAGGCGCTCCGCGTCCGCCGGGTCCCTCGCGAGCACCCAGGGCTCCTGGTCGGCCACGTACTTGTTCGCCTTGCGCACCGCCGCCATGACCTCTTCGAGCGCGCGGTCGAAGTGCAGGGCGTCGAAGAGCTCGGTCACCGCGTCGGGCAGCGCCAGGAAGGCGTCGCGCAGCGCCTCGTCGGCGGGCTGCAGCGCCCCGAACGCGGGGATGGCGCCGCCGGTGTAGCGGCCGAGCATCCCCAGGGTGCGGTTGAGCAGGTTGCCGAGGTCGTTCGCCAGGTCCGAGTTGATCCGCTCGGCGATGCCGGCCTCGTGGAACGAGGCGTCGAGGCCGAAGCTCATGTCGCGCATCAGGAAGTAGCGGAAGGCGTCGTTACCGTACTTCTCGTGTAGGTCGAGCGGGCGCACGACGTTGCCGAGCGACTTGCTCATCTTGCGCTCGTCGGCGAGCCAGTAGCCGTGCACGTTCAGGTGCTGGTACAGGGGCAGCCCGGCGGCCTTGAGCATGGTGGGCCAGAAGACGCCGTGCGGCTTGAGGATGTCCTTGGCGATGAAGTGCTCGGTCGCCGGCCAGTAGCGCCGTTCCGTACCGTGCGTGACCAGGTGCGACCAGTAGTTGAGGAGCGCGTCGAACCAGACGTAGGTGACGTGCTCGTCGTCCCAGGGCAGCGGGATGCCCCACGGCACGCGCGAGCGCGGGCGGCTGATCGACAGGTCGCCGATCGGCTCGCGCAGCATCGCCAGCACCTCGTTGCGGTAGCGCTCGGGGCGGATGAGGTCGGGGTTGGCCTCGATCGCCTCGCGCAGCCAGGGGCGGTACTTCTCCATCCGGAAGAAGTAGTTGGCCTCGACGCGCAGCTCGGGCGGATCGTCGGACTCGGGGCACTTGCCGTCGACCAGCTCCTTCTCGGTCACGAAGCGCTCGGCGCCGACGCAATAGAGCCCAGAGTACTCGCCGTAGAAGATGTCGCCGTTGTCGTAGACCTTCTGGAGCACGTCCTGCACGACCTTGCGGTGCGCGGGGTCGGTGGTGCGGATGAAACCGTCGTAGGCGATGCCCAGCCGATCCCACGTCGCCTGGAACTGGCCCGAGATGTCGTCCACGTAGGCCTGAGGGGTGACGCCGGCCGCGGCGGCGGCCTTGGCGACCTTCTCGCCGTGCTCGTCGGTGCCGGTGAGGAAGTGGACGTCGTCGCCCTTGAGCCGGTGGAAGCGCGTGATCACGTCGACGAGGATCGTCGTGTACGCGTGCCCGATGTGGGGCGCTGCGTTGACGTAGAAGATCGGGGTGGTGGCGTAGTAGGCGGCGCCAGGGGTCTCGCTCATGGGTTCGGGTCCTCCGGGGCGCGGCCGGCGGGCCGCAGGGGTGGGATCGGATCGAGGGGCAGCGGCCGGCCTGGAGCCGGCCGGGGTGCAAACGAAAGGGCGCCGCTGCGCGCGACGCCCCCGGCCGTCCCGACGATCGTCGTCAGGCGGTGGCGGGGCGACGGGGCATCGAGCGACGCGTCATGGCGGGAGGATAGCACCCGGGGGCAGGCGGTGGCCGTCCCGCGCGGCGGGCGCGGTCCTGCCCGCGGCGCTACGATGCCCCCGTGACGAGCGAACCCCAGGACCCCGCGGGCGCGGCCGTCGACTTCGTGCGGGCGCGCCGGCGCGCGAACCTCCACGAGGTGCTCGACGCGCTGTCGGGGCGCGAGGCCTCGCTGCTGTCGTACGACGACGTCCGACGCCGCCTGCACGCGGTCGAGAGCCCGCAGCAGATCCTCGAGGACGTGCCGCTCGACGCGATCGTCGGGAGCGTCGGGCGCACCCACGACTTCACCCGCGGCTTCCTGCCCAAGACGGACGCCGACAAGTCGCGCTGGATGGGCGTGCGCATGGCGATGACCGGGATGATGGGCACCCCGCCCGTCGACCTCTACCGCATCGGCGACGCCTACTTCGTGCGCGACGGCAACCACCGCGTCTCGGTGGCGCGGCAGCTCGGCGCCAAGTCGATCCAGGCCTACGTCACCCCGGTGTTCGCGCGGGTGCCGTTCTCGGCGGACGCCTCGCCCGACGACGTGATCATCGCCGAGGAGCACGCCGCCTTCCTCGAGCGCACGGAGCTCGACGAGGTCCGGCCGGGCGCCGACGTGCGGGTGACGACGCCCGGGGCCTTCGAGCGGCTGCTCGAGCACATCGACGTGCACCGCTACTTCATGGGCCTCGACGAGGACCGCGAGGTCGGGTACCAGGAGGCCGTCGAGCACTGGTACGACGCGGTCTACCTGCCGGTGATCGAACGCATCCGCGCCCGCGGGCTGCTGCGCGGCTTCGAGGGGCGCACCGAGACCGACCTCTACCTGTGGCTCTCGGAGCACCGCGGCAAGCTGATCGACGAGCTGGGCATCGTGCTGCCGTCGGAGGCGGTCGCCGAGGCGGTCGGGCGCTCGGTCGACGATGGCGACGCCGACGCGCCCGAGGCCCGCCACGCGGTGCTCGAGGCGGTCGCGCGGGGTCGCCGCGACGATGCCGCCGACGTCACCCTCACCGACGACGTGCTCGTCCACGTGGGCGCGGAGCCCTCGGCGTGGAGCGCCGTGGCGCAGGCGCTGGTGCTCGCCGCCAGCGAGCGCTCGCGGGTCTACGGCGTGCACGTGGCGGCGGACGCCGCGGCCGCGGAGGCGCCGGCCGTCGCGGCGCTGCGCGCGCGCTTCGAGGCCGCCTGCGCCGAGGCCGGGGTCGTCGGGCAGTTCTCGGTGGCGGTGGGCAACCCGGTCCCGGCGCTCCTGGCGCGCGCCGCCTGGGTCGACCTGCTGGTCGCGCCGGTGCTGGTCGCCGGCACCGAGGGGGCCGTCGCCGGCCGTGCGTCGCCCGCGGCGACGGCGCGGCTGGCGCCCGGGATGCAGACGCTGCTGCGGCGTTCGCCGGTGTCGGTGCTCGCGGTGCCCGGGGCGGCGTCGCCGCTCACCAAGGGGCTCGTGGCCTTCGACGGCGGCTCGCGCAGCCAGGCGGCGCTGTTCGCGGGCGCTTACCTGGCCACCAAGCGCGACCTGCCGCTCGTGGTGCTCACGGTGGCCGACCTCGCGCGCACGGGGGCGGCGACCCTGGCCGAGGCGCGCGCCTACCTGGAGCGCCACGGCGTGGCGGCCGACTACGTCGAGAAGCGCGGCCCGGTCGCCGAGGCGATCGTCACCACCGCCGCCGAGCGCGGCTGCGACCTCATCCTGATGGGCAGCCACCGCTACGCGCGCTGGCTCGAGACGATGCTCGGCGGCGTGCTGGAGCGGGTCTTGCGGTCGTCGCCGGTGCCGGTTCTGGTGACCTGAGCGCCGCGGAGCTCGCGGTGGGCGCGGCCGCGGCGACGCCGCGCGCGCGCGCCGACGCCGCGGCCGCGCCTACGCGGCGCGCGGCAGGTCGCGCGTCGCGACCACGTCGACGCCGGTCCCCAGGACGTCGGCCAGCACCACGTCGCCCATCGCCACCGGCGCGGCGACGGTCAGTTCGTGGAGCGCGCGGGCGACGTCGGCGACGCGGTCCTTGGGCACCGAGGCGGCGGTCTTGACCGGCAGCCGCGGCCAGCGGCCGGCCTCGACGCGCACCGTCGTGGTCACGAAGCGGCGCGGGTCGGTGTACTCCTGCACGGCGAACTCCTTGCCGCGCTTGCACGAGTTCCCGCGCACCTCGACGACCTCGCCGTCGACGGCGTCGACCTCGAGGCGGCAGCCGAGCGGGCAGCCGATGCACAGGTAATGGGCCGTGTCGTGCTCGTGCTCGTGGTCCGGGCTCATGCTGCGGCTCCTTTCGTCGACGCGGGCTCCCGCGTCTCGACGGACACCGTGAGCGTGCCGCCATGGAAGGCCTCGAGGAAGCGCGGCCGCACCTTGAGCGTCACCATCTCGGCGGGCACCACGTAGCGCAGCGGTTTGGCGTGGACGTCCCCGAGCCGCAGGACGCAGTCGGTCATGGGCTTCTGGACGCGCAGGTAGACCGTGTGCTCGCGGTCGGTGGAGATGGTCGTGGGCACCGTGTAGCGCACGTTGGCGCCGGGCGTCAGGCGCACGTTGTCGGCCGGCGTGTGCCGCCCGGTGACGAAGCCGCCCGCGGCCGAGCCAGCGAGGTAGGACTCCTGGGAGACCATGTCGACCAGGTCGTGGATGTGGACGGTGTTGCCGCAGGCGAAGACCCCGTCGCGGCTGGTCTGCATGGTGCTGTCGACCACCGGCCCGGTGGTCACCGGGTCGAGCCGCACGCCCAGGTGCCGCGCGAGCTCGTTGTCGGGGATCAGCCCGATCGAGACCAGCAGGGTGTCGCAGGCGACGTCCCACGCGCGCGACAGGACCGGGCGCAGCGCCTCGTCGACCGGCGCGACGGTGATGCGGTCGACGCGGTCGCGGCCGTGGACGCGCACGACGGTGGTGGAGAGGTGCAGCGGCACGTCGAAGTCGTGCAGGCACTGCACGACGTTGCGCGAGAGGCCGTTGGCGTGCGGCATCAGCTCGAACACGCCCACCACCTCGACGCCCTCGAGGATCAGGCGCCGCGCCATGATCAGCCCGATGTCGCCCGAGCCGAGGATCGCGACCCGCTTGCCGGGGAGGTACCCGGCGACGTTGACGAGCTTCTGCGCGAACCCCGCCGTCATGACGCCCGCGGGGCGCGACCCGGGGATGCGCACCGCCTCGCGGGTGCGCTCGCGCGCGCCCATCGCCAGGACGACCGCGCCGGCATCGACCGGGGCGAGCGCGTGGTCCTGCGAGAGCAGCGCCACGCGGCGGTCGCGGTCGACGTCGAGCACGTAGGCGTCGGTGAGCACGTCGACGCCGCGCTCGGTCACCTGCGCCAGGAAGCGCTGGGCGTACTCGGGGCCGGTGAGCTCCTCCTTGAAGTGGTGCAGGCCGAAGCCGTGGTGGATGCACTGCTGCAGGATGCCGCCGGCCTCGGGCTCGCGGTCGACGACGAGCACGTGCTCGGCGCCGGCGTCGCGGGCGCCGACGGCGGCGCCGAGCCCGGCGGGGCCGCCGCCGACCACGACCACGTCGTAGCGGCGGCGCAGGTCGAGCGGCGCGGGCTTAGCCATGGGCGACCTCCCGGGTCCCGTCCGGCGCGTCCGGCGCGTCGCTTCGTTCGGCCGCGTCCGTGCGGACGCGCGCGATCCACGAGCCGCCGCCCTTCTTGGTGACGGCAGGGATGGGCGTGTCGGTGGCCTCGGCGATCAAGCTCATGACGCGCCAGGCGCAGAAGCCGCCCTGGCAGCGCCCCATCCCGGCGCGGGTGCGGAACTTGACGCCGTCCATCGTGCGCGCGCCACGCGCGATCGCGGCGCGCACCTCGCCCTCGGTCACGCGCTCGCAGCGGCAGGCGATGCGGCCGAAGGCGGGGTCGCCACGGGCGACGCGCGCGAGCTCCTCGAAGTCCAGCTGCGCCGCGCGCACGGGCGCCTCGAGCCCCGGCACGAAGGCGTCGTCGGGTTCGAGCTCGAGCCCCTGCGCGGCCAGCAGCGCGACCACGTCCTGGGCGATGGCCGGCGCGGCGGTGAGCCCGGGCGATTGGATGCCGATGACGTTGAGGAAGCCCGCCACCTCGGTCGCGCCGATGACGAAGTCCTCGCCGTCGGCGACCGCGCGCAGCCCCGCGAACTCGGCGATGCAGTCGGCCTCGGCGATGCCGGGTGCCAGCCGCCGCGCCCCGGCGAACACCTCGGCCGCGCCCGCGGCGGTGGTGTCGAGGTCGGTGGTGTCGGCGCCGTGGTCCGCGGTCCAGTGGGCGGTGGGGCCCACCATCAGGGTCCCGTCGTACGTGGGGATGAGCAGGATCCCCTTGCTCTCGCCGCTGGGGGTGGGGAAGACGACGCGCCCCACGTACCCGGCCAGGCGCTTGTCGAGCAGGTACTCCTCGCCCTTGCGGGCGCGGATCGTCGGGGCGCTGGCGCCCGCCATCCGGGCGACCGCGTCGCCGAACAGGCCGGCCGCGTTCACCACGAAGCGCGCGGCGACGTCGCCGCGCGACGTGCGCACGACGAAGCCGTCGCCGTCCCGGTCGATGCCTTCGACCGCGTGCTCGAGCTTGAGGTCGACGCCGTTGCGCACCGCGCTCTCGGCGAGCGCGAAGCAGGCCTCGTAGGGGTTGACCACGCCGGCGCTCGGGGCGTGCAGCGCGGCGATCGCCTCGTGCGAGAGGTTGGGCTCCTCGCGCCGCAGCCGCTCGGCGTCCCACAGCTCGAGGCCGGTGACGCCGCGCCGCCGCCCCTGTTCGAGGGTCTCGTGCAGCACGGCGAGGTCGGCCTCGTCGAAGGCGACGGTGAGGTCGCCCACGCGCTCGAAGCCGAACGGCAGCTCTTTGGCGAGCTCGCCCCAGAGCTGGTTGCCGCGCCATTCGGTCGCCGCCTTGAGGGTGCCGTCGTGCGCGCGGTGGCCGCCGTGGATGATGCCGCTGTTCGCCTTGCTGGTGCCGAGCCCGACCTCGACGTCGCGCTCGATGAGCGCGACGGTCGCCAGGGATCTTGAGAGCTCGCGCGCGATGGCGCAGCCGATCACGCCGGCCCCGACGATGGCGACGTCGTAGCGCATGGGTTCGTCCTCCTGACCGTCCGCCCGGGCGCGGGGCGCGCGGGCATCGGTCCCAGGCTAGGAGGGCGAGCGGTCGCGCGTCAGAGCCGAGCGTCCCGTCGGGGGCGGCACCCGCCGCCCACCGTCACACGCGCGTCAACCGGCCTCGTCCGCGGGCGACCGCTCGGCCCATGGCACCCCGCACGCGCCGGTGGCGCAGGCCTTGTCGCCCGCCGCGTCCGTCCGCCCGGCGATCGCGTAGCGCCGGTTCGCGACGAAGGCGTAAGCGCGCTCCGCCAGCCAGCGGATGCCCGGCAGGTGGTACGGCAGCACGAGGACGCCCAAGACCGGGCGCGTGAGCCGCAGCAGGCGCACCACGGCGGCGGCGCCGGCGTACGAGCGACCGTCGCGGTCGACCAGGTGGAGCGCCTTGACCGCCTCGTCGGGGTCGACCCACGGCACGTCCGCGAGCGCCTCCTGGAGCGGGCGCACGGCGATGCGGCCGCCCAAGATCCGCTTCACCCGCTCCGCCTGGGCCGTGCAGAAGACGCACGCGCCGTCGTAGAGGACGAGCGGCAGGTGCGGGGCGGCGGCCTCGAGACGGGCGCGGTCGGGCGCGGTCGTGAACATCGTCACGAAGAGTCTAGAGGCGAACGTCCCGCTTCGCCGTGGCCCAGGTCACGGCGGTGGCGCCGGCCGGCCGGGTCGCGCCTGCTACGCTGAGCCGTCATGGCGAAGCAGCCCGCCCTTCCCACCCAAGCCGAGGACTTCAGCGCCTGGTACAACGAGCTCGTCTACAAGGCCGACCTGGTCGACCTGGGGCCGGTGCGCGGCGCCTTCGTGATCAAGCCCTACGGCTACGCCCTGTGGGAGAACATCCAGCGCGAGCTCGATGCGATGTTCAAGGCCGCCGGGCACGAGAACCTGTACTTCCCGATGCTCATCCCCATGAGCTACTTCCAGCGCGAGGCCCAGCACGTCGAGGGCTTCTCACCCGAGCTGGCCGTGGTCACGCACGCCGGCGGCGCCGAGCTCGAGGAGCCGCTCGCCATCCGCCCGACCTCCGAGACGATCATCGGCGAGCTCTACGCCAAGTGGGTGCAGAGCTACCGCGACCTGCCGCTGCTCTACAACCAGTGGTGCAACGTGGTGCGCTGGGAGATGCGCACGCGCCCCTTCCTGCGCACCTCCGAGTTCCTCTGGCAGGAGGGCCACACCGCCCACGCGACCGAGGCCGAGGCGCGCGCCGAGGTGCGCACCATGCTCGACGTCTACGCGCGCTTGGCCGAGGAGTTCGCGGCGGTGCCGGTCATCAAGGGCGAGAAGACCG
This sequence comes from Trueperaceae bacterium, assembly GCA_029210865.1. GTDB lineage: Bacteria > Deinococcota > Deinococci > Deinococcales > Trueperaceae > JAABTL01. The sequence goes on along the minus strand of JARGGE010000012.1, from coordinate 11,237 downwards.
AGGGCGAGCGCTTCGCCGGGGCGGTCGAGACGCTGACCATCGAGGCGATGATGCGCGACGGCAAGGCGCTGCAGTCCGGCACCAGCCACTACCTGGGCCAGAACTTCGCCAGGGCCTTCGACATCACCTTCAACGACGTCGACAACCAGCAGGCCTTCGCCCACACCACCTCGTGGGGGCTCTCGACGCGCATGATCGGCGCGATCATCATGAGCCACGGCGACGACCAGGGGCTGATCCTGCCGCCCAAGCTCGCCCCGCATCAGGTGGTGGTGGTGCCCATGGGCCGCAGCAACGACGAGGAGGGACGCACCCGGGTGCGCGCCGAGGTCGACCGGCTGGTGGCGGCGCTGCGCGCGGCGGGGGTGCGGGTCAAGGTCGACGACCGCGACGCGAGCCCGGGCGCCAAGTTCTACGAGTGGGAGCAGAAGGGGGTGCCGCTGCGGGTCGACCTCGGCCCCAAGGACCTCGACGCCGGCACCGCGCTGGTCAAGGACCGGTTGAAGGACGAGAAGGACACCGTGCCGCTCTCGGGCCTCGTCGACCACCTGGTCGCCGCGCTCCCCGACTTCCACGCCCGCCTGTTCGAGCGCGCCCGCGCCTTCCGCGAGGCGCGCACGGTCGAGGCCCACACCTGGGACGAGCTGGTGGCGGGCGTCGAGAAGGGCTTCGTCATCGCCGCGCACTGCGGCGACCCCGCCTCCGAGAAGGCGATCCAGGAGGCGACCAAGGCCACCGTCCGCTGCATCCCGCTCGAGGGCGTGAGCGCGGCGGGGAGCGTGTGCGTGCACACGGGGCGCCCCTCCGGCTACGCGAACAAGGTCGTGTTCGCGCGAGCGTACTGACCCCACCGTGACCCAACGCCACGTCCCCCCCGTCCCCACGCCCGAGCAGGCGCGCGTCCAGCGGACGCTGCGCGAGCGCGCCAAGGTGCAGGGCGTGCACGTCGCGTTCGGCGTGGGGCGGCGCGCGACCGACGTCACGCTCGCCGTGGTGCGGGGCGAGCGGCTGGTGGTGCTGGGCGCGCTCGCGGCCCTGTTCGACGGGCTCGGGCTCGACGAAGAGATCGTCCGCTCGAGCGAGACCCCCGAGGGTTTCGAGATCGTGATCGCCCTGCTGCAGCCGCGCGCGCTGCGTCGACGCGTGCCCGGCGAACGGCGCGCGAGCGAGCTCGGCGACCTCGAGGACTGACCCGTCGAGAGGCCCGTCGAGCGGCGCGCCTCGCCGCGTCCGGCATCCCGTGTACCCCCTTGCATACACGGCATGCGTCTGCTAGAGTCCGGCTCGTGCCTGAGGGCACCCGTCCCAGGGTCGTCGACCCGCGACGGCGCGCCGCTCGCCGGCGCCCAAGGAGGTGACGAGATGGTCTTGAACCCCACGCGCTGCCCGCGCCGCGCCGACGTGCGTCCGAGCCTCTCGGCGCCGACCGTCGGTTTCCCCCCTGCCGCAGGGCGCTCCGCCTGACCTGACCGCTCCGCTCGTTCGCGATCGGCCGCACGCCGTCCCCATCGGGTCGGCCACCGGACGCTGCCCGCAGGCCCCCAGACCGAGTCCAACCGTCTCCAGCACCGTGAGAGAGGAGGTCCACCGTGATCTCGCTGTCGCAGATCCACCCGGGTGCGGTGCGCATCGAAGAGCTCCGTCGCGAAACCCTCGCCGCGCGCCTGCGCCGTGCCGGCTTCGCCGACCAGGAACGCACCCCGCGCCGCCCCTTCCACTGGGCCAACCGCTGAGCATCCGCCTCGGCGTTCCCGTCGGCCCACCCCCGTCCTCATCGCGTCCCGTACCGAGGTGCCGACCATGCACGCCCACTCCGATCTCGCGCTGCTCCACCACGCGCGCCACGTCCTGAGCGAGCACCGCGCGCGCGCCGCGCGCGCCGCGCTCGTCGCCGACGCCCGCCGCACCGAGCCCGCGCCCGCCCCCCGCGCCATCGTCGCCTTGCGCGCCGCCCTGGCGCTCCGCCTCGGCCGCTTCGCCCGGCTGGTGGCGGCGATCGCCGAAGACCTCGACCCCTCCACCGCTCGGCCGCTGCGCGGCTGATCCGGTTCCGACGCACGCCGGCGCCCCCGACCCTCCCGAGGGTCGGGGGCGCGCTTCGTCGGGCTTCCGGTTCGCGGGCCGCGCCGTGGGGCGCCGTCAGCCGCCAGCGCGCTCGGGCAGGACCGCGTGCAACCGCTGGGCCGTGCCCGCGGCGAGCAGCTTGAGGTCGTTGGCCACCACCACCCAGTCGACGCCGTCGCGGAGCGCCGCGCGCGCCGCGGCCGGGTCGTCGCCGTGGAGGCCGACGCTCAGGCCGTGCGCGTGGGCGGCGGCCACCACGCGGCGCCGCGCGGCCAGGTAGGTCGGGTCGTCGCCGTCGGTCTGCGGACCGAGGCCGAGCGCCAAGCCCAGGTCGGCGGGGCCGACGAACAGGCCCCCCAGACCGGGCACGGCCGCGGTCGCCTCGACCGCCTCGAGGCCCGCGCGCGTCTCCACCATCGCGATGACGAGCGCGTGGTCGGCGACCCGTTCGCGGTAGCTCGCGCCGTGGCGCAGGGCGGCGCGCACCGGACCGTAGGAGCGCCGCCCGGCGGGCGGGTACAGGGCGGCCTCGACGGCGCGGCGCGCGCCGTCGGGGCCGTCGACGAGCGGCACGATGACCCCGTCGGCGCCTAGGTCGAGCACGCGCGTGACCTGGGTCGGGTCGACGGCGCGCAGCCGCACGAGGGCCGGCACGAAGGGCTGCGTCGCCTGCAGGAGCGGCAGCAGGTCCGGCTCGTCGATGCCGCCGTGCTGCAGGTCGAGCACCACGAGGTCGACGCCGCTGCGGGCGACGGCCTCGGCGGCGAGCGGGTCGCGCAGCCCCGACCAGGCGGCGGCGCGGGGCCCTTGACGGAGGACGTGGTGCAGGCTGGGGGTCGCGGAGGCGCTCATGCCTCGAGGCTAGCGCGTGGCGCGCGCGCCGGGGCGGCGGGCGCGCCTGGGTCGGGGCACGCGGCGCGCGTCAGCCCTGGCGGGCGCGCCCGTACATGAGCTCGATCAGATGGGTCGAGCGCCGCGGGAAGCCGCGGAAGGGGTCGGGGATGCGCGTGGCCAGGCGTCGGAGCGGCCACCGCGACGCGGGGCGGTACGCCACGACCCGCAGACCGCGCGGATCGGTCAGGTGGGCGACGTCGATCGGCGGCGCGGCCACCGGCGCCTTCGGCGCGGTCGTCGGCGCCATGAGGTCGTGGTGGGCGGGGGGCGCGAACGTGGGCTGGGGGTGGACGGCGGCCTGCATGGCCGTAGGGTAGGGCGACGCCACTATCGGAACGTGCACGCGTCGGAGGGTCGCGGCGCTCGGCTCGCGACGCGACCGGACGCGCCGGGCCGACGTCCCTCGGCGGGTCACCCGCGCGCGAGCAGTCCGACCCCCACGACCATCGCGGCGGCGGCCAGCGTGCGCCGCACCCGCGCCCCTTCGCCCAGCAGCGTGGTGCCGGCGAGCGTCCCGAGCAGCACGCTCACCTCCCGCGCGGGCGCCACCAGGCTGACGGGCGCGAGCGTGAAGGCGCTGAGCACGAGCAGGTACGCCGCTGGGCTCAGGAGCGCCACGGTCGCCACCGAGCCACGGTGGTGGCGCCACACGTGGCGCAGCGAGGCGGGGTCGCGCCACACGCCGGGCGCGAGCAGCACCGCGCGCGCCAGCTCCGACCACCACAGGAACAGGAGCGGCGGCACGCCCACGCGCGCCACCGCGGTGGCGTCCCACAGCGTGTACGCGGCGATGAAGCCGGCGGTCGCGAGGCCCCAGCGGACGCCCGGACCGACGCGCGCGCCCACCGGCGGGCGCCCGGCCGCGAGCGCGAGCGCCGCGACCACGACGAGCGCGGTCCCGAGGAGCGCACGCCGCCGGGCCGTTCGCCCAGCCACAGCACCGCGCCCACCGTCGCCAGCGCCGGGCCGCCGCCGCGGGCCAACGGGTAGACGATCGAGAGGTCGCCCACGCGGTAGCCGCGCTGCAGCGCGACGAAGTAGCCGACGTGCAGCAGCGCGCTCCCGAGGACGAAGGCGAGCCCGACGGCGCCGATGGCCCCAGGCCGGGCGCCGCCGACGGCGAGCGCGAAGGGCGCGTAGAGGACCGCCGTGGCGCTCGAGAAGGCGAAGACGAAGGCCGGCCCACGGGTGGCCCCGCCCGCACGCTTGGCGGCGACGTTCCACGTCGCGTGCAGCACGGCCGACGTCAGCACCAGCGCGAGCGCGAGCGGGCTCACGGGCCGTTGCCGCCGCGCGGGGGCGCGGCGAGCGTGCACGGCTCGTGGCGCACGCGGTGGGATGCCATCCCGCATGCTACGGCCGGGCTAGGCTGGCCCGCATGCAGAGCTTCCACGTCGCCGAGCTCCGGATCGGCACCATCGGATCGGTCGCCCACGCCGGCGGCACCGTCCGCACCGCCATCGCGAAGCGCCGCGTGCCCGGCCCGCTCGAGCTGGGGCCGCTCGGCTTCCAGGGCGACACGGTCGCCGACACCGAACACCACGGCGGCCCGGAGAAGGCGGTGTGCGTCTACGCCGCGGCGCGCTACCCACTGTGGGAACGCGACCTGGGCGCACCCCTGAAGCGGCCCGCGTTCGGCGAGAACCTGCTGGTCGACGGCGTCGTCGAGGAGGACGTGCGGGTGGGCGACGTCGTCGCCATCGGGACCACCGTGGTGGCGGTGAGCCAGCCGCGCGTGCCCTGCTACGTCCCCGCCGCGTACACCGGGCACAAGCAGCTGACGGTCGACCTACGCCGGACCGGCTGGACCGGCTGGTACCTGCGCGTGCTCGAACCGGGGCAGGTGGCCGAGGGCGACGTCGCGACCGTCGTCGAGCGCGTCGCCGGCGCCTGGAGCGTGGCCGAGCTCAACGCCGTGCGCTACGCGGCCGTCCCCGACCGCGAGGCGCTGCGCGCGGCGGCGGCGACGCCGGCGCTCAACGCCTCGTGGCGCGAGGCGCTGCAGCGCCTCGCGGAGGGCGGGCGCGACGACGAATGACGGCGCGGGCCGCGGCCGCGCGTCCGCCCGCCGTCAACCGTTGACGTACGTGAGCCAGCGCTGGTACTCGGGGTGCTTGCCCGAGACCACCTCGAGGTAGCGCTGGCGCATGGCCAGCGAGTACGGGCCGGCGGCCCCCGGGCCGATCGGCCGGCGGTCGATCGAGGCGATGGGCGTGACCTCGGCGGCGGTGCCGACCATGAAGACCTCGTCGGCCGTGTAGAGCTCGTCGCGCACGGCCATCGTGTTCTCGACCGGGGTGCCCAGGTCGCGCGCGAGCTGGATCACCGTGTCGCGGGTGATGCCGCGCAGGTTGACCGAGTGCGCGATGGCGTAGAGGGTGCCGCCCTGGAGGAAGAAGACGTTCTCGCCCGAGCCCTCGGCCACGAAGCCCTGCTTGTCGAGCAGCAGCGCCTCGTCGAAGCCGTTCTCGCGCGCCTCGGAGTTGGCCAGCACGGAGTTGACGTAGTTGCCGCCGGCCTTGGACTTGGTGGGCATGATGTCGCCCGAGGACCGCCGCCACGACGAGGTCATGAGCTTCGCCCCCTGGCGCACCGCCTCCTCGCCGAGGTACGTGCCCCACGGGAGCGTCGCCACCATGAAGTGCAGCTTGTTGCGCGCCGGGTTGATGCCGAGCGACTCCGGCCCGTACCAGATGAGCGGCCGGACGTAGCAGCTGCGGCGGTCGTTCGCCTTGACGGTCTCGACGATCGCCTGCTCGATCGCCTCGACCGACCAGGACGGCTTCATCCCGAGGATCTTGGCCGAGTCGAGGAGCCGCTGGGCGTGCTCGCGCAGCCGGAAGACCGCCGCGCCGCGGTCGGTCTCGTAGGCGCGGATGCCCTCGAAGACGCTGGTCCCGTAGTGCAGCGCGTGCGTCAGGACCGAGACCGTCGCTTGCGCCTCGGGGACGAGCGCGCCGTCGAGCCAGATGAGCCCGGCGCCCAAGCTGCTCGTGGTGTCGGTGGATGAAGGCGGGGTGGTGGCCATGACGTTCCTCCGTTTCGGCCAGTATGGCAGGTCGCCGCACCCCACGGGCGCCCCTTCGCCGTCTCCGGGCGCCCCGTCGGTGGCGATGGGGACGCCGGCGACGGTCGCGGTACCATCGACGGGCCGCGCCGCGATCGTCGGCGCGCCGCGCCGCGTCTCTCGGCGCGGACCGGGAGGGCCTCGATGAACGTCCTCGTCACCGGCGGTGCCGGCTACGTCGGCTCCGTCGCCACCGAAACGCTGCTCGCGCGCGGTCACCAGGTGGTCGTGCTCGACGACCTGCGGACCGGCCACCGCGCGGCGGTGCCCGACGGCGCCGCCTTCGTCCTCGCCGACGTCGCCGACCCCGACCTCGTCGGCTTCGCGATCGAGGAGCACGGCGTCGAGGCGATCGTCCACTTCGCCGCCTCGTCGCTCGTCGGCGCGTCGATGGAGGCGCCGCTCGACTACTTCGACAACAACGTCGGTGGCGCCCTGCGGCTGTGGCGCACCGCGCTGCGCCACGGCGTCCGCAAGGTTGTCGTCTCGTCCACGGCGGCGCTGTACGGCACGCCCGACGTCGTGCCGATCCCCGAGACCGCGCCGCTGCACCCCGAGAGCGTCTACGGCGAGACCAAGTGGCAGCTCGAGCGCACGCTGACCTGGTTGGCGCGCACCGCGGGCATGGGGGTGGTGGCGTTGCGCTACTTCAACGCCGCCGGCGCGTCCGCGACGCGCGGCGAGGACCACCGCCCCGAGAGCCACCTGATCCCGCTCGTGCTGCAGGTCGCGGCCGGCCGGCGGCCCCACGTCGCGATCTACGGCGACGACTACCCGACGCCCGACGGCACCGCCGTGCGCGACTACGTCCACGTCGAGGACCTCGCCGAGGCGCACGTGGCGGCGCTCGAGGCCGTGGCTCCCGGGACCGCCCAGGCGTACAACCTGGGCAACGGTCAGGGCTACTCGGTGCGCGAGGTGGTCGAGGTGGTCGCCCGCGTCACCGGGCGCGAGGTCGCCACCGTCGCGGCCCCGCGGCGCGCGGGCGACCCGCCGGTGCTGGTGGCCGACGCCACCGCGGCCCGCCGCGAGCTCGGGTGGACGCCGCGCCGCCCCGACCTCGACCGCATCGTCGCCGACGCCTGGGCCTGGTACCAGGCGCACCCCGACGGGTACCCGTCCTGACCCCGGTCTGGCCAGGCTGCCGTCGATGCGTGCCCGCACCGACCCTCGGTCTGGCCAGGCTCTCATCGACGCGTGCGATACCCTAGCGAGGGCCGACGCTGGGGGCGTCGCCCCGCCGTTCGTGCGTCCGCGGTCGGCGTGGACGCCAGCCCTCGGACCCGTCTCGGACACGCCCCTTCCGGCGCGCGCTGCTCCCCGTGCTAACGTCGGCTGACCTTGGAGATCCGCATGCATCGTCTACTTCTCGCCCTCGCGACCACCGCCGCCCTGATGGCCGGCGTGGCGGTCGCGCAGCAGCAGGTCCGCATCAGCGGACTGCAGATCGACGAGCTCGTCGAGCTGCCGCCCGAGATGCGCCTCGGTGTGTTCCTCGACCTGGGCGACGGCGCTCGTGAGCTGGGCTCCGCGCGCATGGTCGCGGGGACCTTCGACCTCGACACCGAGGGGTTGACGCCCGAGGCGCGCGACCTGCGCGAGCTCGCGAGCGGATCCTTCCCGCTGGCCTTCATGATCGGCAACGAGTTCGTGGTCGAAGGCGCCGAAGACGCCCGCTTCGCGACCGCGTGGTTGCAGCCGTACCACGACCAGAACGACTCCGGCGCGTACGAGGAGCTCTTCGACGAGTGGTTCTTTCGCGCCCCGCCCGAGCTCACCGACCCGTTCGGCTACTTCAACCTAGTCTACGTCGATCGCGACGTGGTGCTGCGCACCACCCCCGCCGAGTTCGCCCTGCGCGAGGGCTGGAACCTGGTGGTGGCGCGCGTCCGTGACGGTGCCCTCGCCTACGAGGTCACGACCTCGGTGAGCGACGTCGTCGTCTACTCGTACGGCACCAACCGCACCTTCGAGAACCTCGACGGGCCCGAGGACGACGCCAGCGAGGACCCTGCGGACTGATCCGCGGTGGCCGTGGCGCCGACCGGTGTCGGCGCGGCGGCGTGGCATCATGCCCGCATGGACCGCATCGAAGGGCGACTCGATGGCGCCGGGCTGCGCGTGGGCCTGGTCGCCGCCCGTTTCAACGACCTGATCGTCGACCGCTTGCTCGACGGGGCGCTCGCTGCGCTGAGGGCGCACGGCGTCGACGACCGCGACGTGGTGGTGGCCCGCGTGGCCGGCGCCGTGGAGCTGCCGGTGGTCGCGCAAGCGCTCGCCGATCGCGACGACGTGGACGCGGTCGTGGCGCTCGGATGCGTCATCCGAGGCAGCACCAGCCACTACGACTACGTGTGCTCGATGGTGGCGAGCGGCGTGGCGCGCGTCGCCCTCGACGCGGCGAAGCCGGTCGCCTTCGGCGTGCTCACCACCGAGACCCTCGAGCAGGCGTTCGACCGCGCCGGCGGCAAGCTCGGGAACAAGGGGGCGGAGGCCGCCGTGGTGGCCATCGAGACCGCGCACGTGCTGCGGGGCGTGCGCGCGCGGGGCCAGGCGTGAGCCTCTGGCGCTGGCTCGTCCCCGTCACCACGCTGGCGACGATCGCCGTGAACGGCCTGGCGAACGCGCTGCCCATCGCCGGGCGCACCACCGGCGAGATCTCGGGTGCCTTCCCGGTGCTGGTCACCCCGGCCGGCTACGTCTTCGCCATCTGGGGCGTCATCTACCTCGGGCTCGCGGGCTACGCGGTCTGGCAAAGCCTGCCGGCGCAGGCGGCGAACCCGCGGGTGCGCGCCGTCGCCCCGGCGGTGGTGGTGGGCAACCTCGCCAACGCCGCCTGGATCCTCTTCTGGCACCACCTCGGCTTCCCGGCGAGCCTGGCCGTCATGCTCGTCCTGCTCGCGGCGCTGATCGCCACGTACCTGGGGCTGCGGGCGCCGTCCGGGCGCCGTGGCGGCCCGGGCCCGTCGCGAGGCGAGCGCCTGTGGGCCCGCGGCACCTTCTCCGTCTACCTCGGCTGGATCACCGTCGCCACCGTCGCCAACGTCTCGGTGGTCCTCTACGACGCGGGCTGGGGCGGCGGCTTCCTGCCGGGTTCGGTCTGGGCCGCGATCGTCCTGCTCGTCGCCGTCGGGCTGGGCGTGCGCATGCTCGCGCGCTACGGCGACCTGGCGTACGCGGCGGTCCTCGTCTGGGCCTTCGTCGGCATCGTGTTGGCGCAGTGGGGGGCGACCGTCGTCGTCGGCACCGCCATCGTGGGCGTGATCGCGCTGCTCTACGCGGCGGCGAGCATCGCCGGCCGCGCACCGGCGGCCGCGTGAGCGACGAGCCGCCGAAGCTCTACACCGGGCGCGAGATCGTGCTCGAGCTGTTCCCAGCCACCCCCGAACGCCTGGTGCCGCGTCCGAGCGCCTTCGTGCTCGAGCGCGACCAGGACGGCGGCATCGCCGTCCTCGACCGCGGCGGCGCGCTCCTGATCCGCTTGGCGCCCGTCGCCCGCGCGCCGGGGAAGATGCCGCCGCTGTGTTGCGACCTGTGCTCCTGGTCGGGGCCCGGGACCGAGCTCGGTTTCCTGCGCGCGGACGTCCCCGGCTCGGAAGGGCGCCGCTGGCGCTACCTGACGGCCTGTTTCGACACCGCTGCGTGCGACGCGCGCCGGCTCGACGACGCCAGCGTCGCGCGCCTGCTCGCGCTCGGCGACTAGCGACCGACCCCGAAGGACACCACGAGCGGGTCGTGGTCCGACGCCCGGTAGGGGGTCGGACGCTCGACGTCCGCGCCCGGCGGTTCGTCGGCGTTGACATGCCAGAAGGCGGCGCCGGTGACGCGCGGTGCCGCGCTCGGCGACGCGGCCGCGTGGTCCAGCGCCCCGGCACGCCCGAAGAAGACGTACGAGTAGGCGTCGTTCTCGGGCATCGCGTCGACCGCCAGCCACCAGCCCGCGTCCGCGAAGCGCCGCACGGGCGCCTCGTGGCGGTACGCGTTGAGGTCGCCCAGCACCAGCACGTCCACGTCGCCGACCCGCGCGCCGAGGTCGGCGACGAAGTCCAGCAGCGCCTCGGTCTGCGCGTCCCGGCGCAGGTCCCAGCAGCCGGAGCCGCGGTCGACGTCGCCGGAGGTCGGGCAGCCCCCCTTGGACCGGTGGTGCGCGGCCACCACGCTGAAACGCTCCCCGTTCGGGGCGTCGAACGTGGCCGCCAGCGGCGGCCGGTCGTGCACGTCCGCGCGGTCGACGGCCGCGCCCACGAGGGTCAGGCGCGCGGGCCGGTACGCGATCGCGACGCGGATCGCGTCGGTCCCGCGGTCCGGCGCGGGCACCGAGACGGCCGCGTAGGCCGCCTCGGCGGGACGTCCGAGCGCCCGCTGCGCCGCGTTCACCCGCTCGAGCAGCTCGTCGAGCGCGCGGCCGTCGTCGTTCGCCACCTCGGCGAGCGCCAGCACGTCGGCGTCGAGCGGCACCAGCGTCGCGATCAGCTTGGCGAGCTGCGCTTCGCGCTCCGGCACCGTGGCCGCCCCGCGCTCGCCCAGCCGCCAGAACCAGTTGCGCAGGTTGACCGCCGCCAACCTCACGTCGCCGTCGCCGCCGACGTGAGGTGGCGCGGCGGGGCGCGGGTTGCGGCGCTCGGGGTCGGCGTGCGCGTCGTCGAGCAGCGCCCCGCGGTCGTCGAGCCGCAGCGTGCCCCAGGCGCCCACCAGGGCGTCGCCGTTGCGCAGGTCGGCCGCCGCTGGACGCACCCGCAGGGTACCGGCGGCCAGCGCGCGATCGGAGGTGGCCGCCTTGGGGCGCTCGGCGCCGGCGAGCACCCAGCCGCGGCTCGGGAGCTCGTACACCTCGGCCACCAGCAGCGGGTGGGTCAGGCAGACGAGGGCGCCGTCGAGGTCGCGCCAGGCGGCCGCGTCGGGCAGCGGTAGGGCGACCGGCCGCGCGGCGGCGGGGGCCTCGGGGGCGCAGCCGGACGCGCTCGCCGGCCCCGCGGGCCCGCGGTTGCCGCCGTCGAGCGCCCAGGTGATCGTGAGGACGATCGCCACCAGGAGCAGTGCGGCCCCGAGGCGACGCGCGAGGGGCGTGCGCGGGCGCAGGCCGGGCAGCGAGGACGGGGACGGCACCGGCTCAACCTACCGTAGCGGCCCAGGCCGGCTCGGGCGGGGCCCCGGTCCCGCTCGCGCGCGCGAGCGCCAGGCGGTACTTTGGCCTCATGCCGCTCAAGGACGA
>JARGGE010000129.1 GCA_029210865.1 Trueperaceae bacterium | reverse complement strand
CCCGGGGAGCGCCGGGTCGAGCTCCGTCGCCCCGGGTTCGGCGGGCGCGTGCTGACGGTCCCGGTGCGCGGCTTCCGGGTCACCCGCGTCGAGCTCGACCTCGAGCCGCTCGGCGACCCCGTGCTCGTCTGGCGGCTCGATCGCTCGGTTCGTGTGTTCGTCGACGGGGTGCAGCAGCCCGCCGGGTACGCCCTCCCCGAGCCCGGTCTCCGCACGATCGAGGTCGTGGTGGACGGCGCGGTGCGCCGCTGGTTGCGCGCGATCCCCGAGACCGGGGTGCTCGAGTTCGACCTCGAGAGCGGCGAGCTGCGCCCCTTGAACCCCTGAGGCACCGCACCACCTGTGACGCCCCGAACCCCGGACGCCCCGAGCCCCTGACGCCGAGCCAGCGCGCTCGCCCGGTAGGGGGCGCCGCGGGGCGCCTCGACCTGTCGGCCGGGGTCGCCGTGGCCCGCCCCGCGGTGCGTCAGCGCGCGAGCGGCAGCGACCAGCCGGCCGCCACCCGGCCCGCGTCGCCGAGCCAGGCGACCGCGACGCTCCAGCGCCCGCGCGTGGCCGGAGCGCTGGCGCGCAGCGATGCGTAGGCGCGGTCGCGGTCGCTCCACGGCGGACCCCAGCCGGCCGCCAGGGCCACCTCGGCCGGCCCGCGGCGCACCGTCCAGTCGACCTCGGCGCCAGCGCCGGTGCCGGCGCTGCCGGTGCCCCACCAGGCCGTCGCACTCGAAGCGGGCGCCCGGCGCGGCACGTGGTGCAGCGTCACCCCGACCGCCAGGTGGCGCGCGGCCGCGCCCTGGGCGGCGTCGACCGCGACCGCCACGTCGAGGTCGTCGCCGACGCCGGCCCACCGGAGCGTCGTGGCGACCGCCCCGGTCCACCCCGCGGCGGTCCACGCGCCGGTCGGCTCCGCGGTCCAGGTCCGGCGACGGTCGATGCGCCAGGTGAGGGTCGCGGCGAGCGCGGTGAAAGGCGACGCTGGGTCGGCGCCGGTGCGCTTGCGGGGGTCGGCCACCGGTGCGGGATCGGGCGCGACGTCCCAGACCGCGGCGCCGAACGGGGGGCGCGTGCCGATGGCGAGCCGGACGCCCAGCGCGACGGGGCCGGCCACGCCGCGCAGCCCGACGTCGACGTCGGCGCGGAGGCCGGCGCCGTCGAGGCCCGCGACCCCCACCGCGCCCTCGGCGAGCAGGTTGCCCACCGGACCCGCGGCCAACGTGCGGCGCCATCCGGCCGCCAGCGCGCCCGCTCCCTCCGACCAGGCCGCGCCGACGTCGAAGCGGTCGTCGCCGACGCACAGGTCGCCGAGCGCGACGCGAGCCGTGGGGCCGTCCGCGTCGGCGCCGACGAGCACGTGCAGGTCGGCGGCGACGGCGGGGGCGGCGAGGAGGACGAGCAGCGCGAGGGCGAGCAGCGCGAGGGCGAGCAGCGTGGGGCGCATGGATCAGGGTACCCGGGGGCGGGGTGGTAGCCTTCGTGCGCCCCTGCCAGGGACCTGGAGAGCCTCATGAACATCCTCGGACGCCTCACCGTCCTGCCGCACCTACCGTCGTCCCTCGCGCGCCTCGAGGAGCTCGCCCACAACCTGGGTTGGACCTGGGACCCCGACGCGCGCGCCCTGTTCCGCGAGCTCGGCCGCGACCTCTGGGAGCACGTCGACCACAACCCGATCGTCCTGCTGCGCGACGTCGAGCAGGCGCGCCTCGACGAGAAGGCGCGCGACCCCGAGTTCCTCGGCCACCTCGAGCGCGTCGCCGCGCGCGTCGACGCCTACCGCGCCGACCCCGGCTGGTTCGGTCGCGCGCACCCGGAGCGCACCGGCGACACCTACGCCTACTTCTGCGCCGAGTACGGCTGGCACGAGGGCGTCGCGCTCTACTCCGGCGGCCTCGGCGTGCTCGCGGGCGACCACACGAAGGCCGCCAGCGACCTCGGCGTGCCGCTCGTGGCCGTCGGGCTCTGGTACCCGGAGGGGTACTTCCACCAGCGGGTGGCGGCCGACGGCCGTCAGGAGGCCGTGTACGCGCGCCGCAGCCCCTTCGACCTGGCGCTCGAACCGGTGATCGGCGAGGACGGCGTCGCCGTCCACGTGCGCGTGAACGTCTTCGGGCGCGAGGTCGTCGTCGCGGCCTGGCGGACGCACGTCGGCCGCGTGCCGGTCGTGCTCCTCGACGTCGACCTGCCCGAGAACCACCCCGACGACCGAGCGCTGCTGGCCCGCCTGTACGGCGGCGACCAGCGCACCCGCATCGCGCAGGAGATCGTCCTGGGCGTCGGCGGCGTGCGCATGCTGCGCGCGATCGGCGTCGCGCCGACGTCGTGGCACATGAACGAGGGGCACTCGGCCTTCATGGCGCTCGAGCGTTGCCGCGAGCTGGTCGCCGAGGGCATGCCCTTCGACCAGGCGCGCGAGGCCGTGGCCGCCGGGACCGTGTTCACCGTGCACACGCCGGTGGCGGCCGGCAACGACGCGTTCCCGTTCGACCTGGTCACCCAGGCCTTCGGCGGCTACTGGGGGCACCTGGGCCTACGCCAGCAGGACTTCCTCGAGCTCGGGCGGGCCGATCACGGCTGGGGTCCGGTGTTCAGCATGCCGGCCCTCGCGCTGCGCTTCACCACCGGTCGCAACGGCGTCGCCAAGCTCCACGGCGAGACCAGCCGGCGCATGTGGTCGGAGCTCTGGCCCGGCGTCCCGGAGGACGAGGTCCCGATCGGGCACGTGACGAACGGCGTGCACACCGCGACGTGGATGGCGCCGCAGGTCGCCAGCTTGCTCGACGAGATCCTGCCGGACGACTGGTGCCGGCGGCTCGACGACATCGCCATGTGGGACGCCGCGCCCGCGCTCGACCCGGCCGCGTTGTGGCGGGCCCGGCAAGACATGAAGGGCCAGAGCGTGCGCTTCCTGCGCCGGCGCGTCCGGCGCCAGCTCGACCGCCTGGAGGCGAGCCCCACCGACATGGCCGACGTCGGCGAGCTGTTCGATTCGGAAGCGCTCACGATCGGCTTCGCGCGGCGCTTCGCCACCTACAAGCGCGCGACCCTGATCTTCCGCGACCTCGATCGCCTCGAGCGGCTGCTGACGAACCCGGAGCGCCCGGTCCAGCTCGTCTTCGCCGGCAAGGCGCACCCGGCCGACCAGGAAGGGCAGCAGCTCATCCAGACGATCCAGCGCCTGTCGGCCGACCCGCGCTTCCGCGGGCGCGTCCTCTTCGTCGAGGACTACGACATGGCCGTCGGACGGGCCTTGACGCGCGGCGCCGACGTGTGGCTCAACAACCCGCGGCGGCCGCTGGAGGCCTCGGGCACGAGCGGCCAGAAGGCAGGGATGAACGGCGTCCTCAACCTGAGCGTCCTCGACGGCTGGTGGCCCGAGGGCTACGACGGGGCGAACGGCTGGGCGATCGGCGGCGAGCGCGCCTACGGCGACGAGGCCCGTGCCGACGCGGCCGACGCCGACGAGCTGTACGCGCTGCTCGAGCGCGAGGTCGTGCCGCTCTACTACGCGCGCGACGCGCACGGGGTCCCGGTCGGATGGATGAAGCGTTCGGCGCGCGCGATCTTCTCGGTGACGCCGCGCTTCAACGCGCAGCGCATGGTCAAGGACTACCTGCGCGCCTACTACATGCCCGCCAGCGAACGCTCGGCGGCCTTCGCGGCCGACGACTACGCGCTCGCCGCCGACCTCGCCGCCTGGCGCAAGGAGGTCGCGGAGCACTGGCCGACCGTGTACTTCCAGGGGCGCCCCGCCGCCGACGGCGTCCGCCAGGTGGGGGAACCCATCGAGGTGGAGGCCGTGCTCAACCCGCGCGGCTTGCGCGGCAAGCCGATGGTCGTCGAGGTGGTCTACGGGCTCGAGGCGGACGGGCTGCAGCACAGCCTGCACCGCGTGCCGATGACGCATGAGGACACGTACCCGGACGGTGGCGAACGCTACGTGGCGCGCTTCCGGCCGGCGATCAGCGGCCGCCTCGCCTACGGCGTTCGCGCCTACCCCACGCATCCGGGGCTGGCGAACCCGTTCGATGGGCTGGCCCTGCGCTGGGGCTGAGCCGGCGCCCGCCGCTCGCGCGCCGCAGGGCTAGCTCGCTTCGGTCGCGGCGCGGCCCGCGGCGGCGGGGTCGGCGAACACGAGCAGCGCCTCGCGTGGGCGGACCGCCGTGAGCGGCAGCGCGTCGACGGCGTCGGCGTCGGGCGCGGCGGCCTCGGCGTCCGTGGCCGCCGGGAAGGCCGCCAGCGTCCGCGCCAACGCCTGGCGCTTGTCCGCACCGACCACCAGCACCCAGGCCTCGCGTGCCCGGCTGAGCGCCGAGCCCGTGAGCGACAGCCGCGCCGGCCCGTGGGGGTCGGGTCGGACGACGGTGGTGGTGCCACTGGCGGCCGCCGCACCGGTGCCCGGGAACAGGCTCGCCGTGTGGGCGTCGGCGCCGAGCCCCAGCAGCGCCAGGTCGAGGTCCAGCGGGTCGCCGAAGAGCTCGTGCAGCGTGCGCGCGTGAGCCTCCGCCGACGCGTCCGGGTCGGGGCCGTAGGGCCAGGCGAGGACGTGACCGGGCGCGAGCGGGACGTGGTCGAGGAGCGCCTCGCGGGCCGCGCGCTCGTTGCGGTCGGCATGCGTTCGGGGGACGTCGCGTTCGTCGCCCCAGGTCAACCAGACGCGCTCCCACGGTAGGTCGCGCCGCTCGCGCAGGCGCCGGTAGCCCTCCAGCGGCGTGCCGCCGCCCGCGAGGGCGACCACGAAGCGCCCGCGCTCGGCGACCGCGTGGTGGCAGGCGGCGACGAAGCGCGGTACCCAGATGTCGGCGACGTCGTCCACGACGTGGAGCACGGGGCGGGTCATCGTCGAAGCGTACCACCGTAGCGACCGCGGTCCCGGTGCGGGGACCGCAGGCGCGCGGGGTCGGCGCCCGCCGCCGGCGCCGGACGGTACGCTGGCGCCATGGACCTCGACCGAGACACCGCGTACCGATGGATGACGTCCTGGACCGAGGGCGAGAGCCTTCGCCACCACATGCTCGCGGTCGAAGCCGCCGTGGTCGCCTACGCGGAGCGCGAGGGCGCCGACGTCGACCTCTGGGCGGCCACCGCGCTGCTGCACGACATGGACTACGAGCGCCACCCCGACCTGGGAGAAGGCGGGCACCCGTACGTCGCGGTCGCCCACCTGCGCGAGCTCGGGGCGCCCGAGGTCATGCTCGACGCGATCCTCGGGCACGCCGATCACACCGGCGTCCCGCGCACGACACGTTTGGCGAAGGTGCTCTACGCCTGCGACGAGGTGACCGGGCTGATCACCGCCGCGGCGCTCGTGCGCCCCGACAAGGACGTCCGCGCGCTCGAGCTGCGCAGCCTGAAGAAGAAGTTCAAGGACAAGGCCTTCGCCCGCGGCGTCGACCGCGAGGGCGTCGTGCAGGCGGCCGCGGAGCTCGGGGTCGATTTGTGGGACCACGTCGCGACGGTGCTCGTCGCGATGCAGGCGCGCGCCGACGTGTTGGCCTTGGACGGGCGTCGCGCGGTCTGACGCGCGCGTCGGCGGAGGCGAGCGGCCTGGCCCGCACGGCCCGCTGGCACCGTCAGAGCCGGTGCACGTTCCAGCGCCAGACGCCGTCGGCGTCCCTCCGGAGGGGCGGCCACACCACCCACGCGGCACGGCCGGCGACCTGGGCGAGCGGCACCGGACCGAAGGCGCGCGAGTCGCGCGAGGCCAGCGGTGCGCGGTTGTCGCCCAGCACGAAGACGTGCTCCGGCGGGACCCGGCGCGCGGCGACGCCGATCGGGGTCCGTGGGGCGCCCTCGAGGTACGGCTCGGCGACCACGGTCCCGTCGACCACCAGGCGTCCCCGCTCGAGCCCGACGGTCTGGCCCGCGATCGCCGCCACCCGCTTGATCAGGAACGGCCCGCCGGTGATCCGGTCGACCCAGCCCTTCGGGGCGGCCCCGGGGGGCCGGAAGTACACGACGTCGCCGGCGTCCCAGCTGGCGCCGCGCAGCAGCACCCACCAGGTCTCGTAGCGCGGGACGAGCGCCCGTTCGCCGTCGTGGATCGTCGGCTCCATCGAGGAGCCGTCGATCCCGACGGTGGTGACGCCGAAGACGGCGGTGAGGACGCCGAGGCCCAGGACCGCGGCGAGCCGCGCGAGCGACGCGAGCGGCGACCGTCGGGCGCGCGCCCGGGCGTCGCTGGCGGTGGTGGTGGCCTCGCTCAGCGCGCGTCCGTCGCGGTGCTGGCGGGCACGTCGGCGAAGGCCGCCGGCGGCCGCAGCCCGCGCCAGTTCCATGCACCGACGCGCATCGGTGGCCAGATGATCGCGCTCGCCTTGCCGGCGATGGCCATCAGCGGGACCGGGCCGAAGAGGCGCGAGTCCTCGCTGCCGCCGCGGGCGCGCTGGCGGTTGTCGCCCATGACGAAGTAGTGGCCGTCGGGGACGATCAGTTCGTGCACGAAGGGCGCGCCCTCGGGCGCATCGGCCGGCAGCGGCGCGAGGGCGTCGAGGGTGAGCCCGTAGTAGAGCTGCACGCGTGGGTCGCCGATCGGGAGGGCGGGGGGGTAGAAGCCGGTGATGGGCAGGTCGGGCGCCGGCGTGCCCGACGGGGTGGTCGCGAAGCGCACCACGAAGCCGTCGACCTCGCCGTCCTCGACGGTGATGACGGGGAAGTCCTGGCGGTCGACCGTGATCTCGCCGGTGTCCTCGATGAAGCCCTGGTCGATCGGGTGGCCGTTGACGATCACCTGCCCCGCCTCGATCCGCAGGCGGTCGCCGGGGATCGCGACGACGCGCTTGATGAAGAAGGGACGGGTGCCCGTCTCGAGCGCGGTGGGGGAGTTGGCCGGGTCGCGGACGACGACGATGTCGCCGCGACGGTAGGGGCCCAGGATGCCCGCGCGCCGCAGCCAGGTCTCGTACTTGGGGATGAAGACGCGGTCGCCCGTGAGCAGCGAGCCGATCAGGTTGCTGCTGCCGACGCCACCGTCGAGGTTCGGGCGCATCGAACTGCCGACGACGCCCACCGTGTTGAAGACGAAGGTCACCACCAGGAAGGCGATGATCAACGCCTCGCCGTACCCGCGGACCTCCGTCCAGATGCGTTGGCTCAGCGTCGGCTTGGGGGCGTCCCGGGACGCGGAGGGGCGTGGGTTCGCGCGGGTGCGCGAGGTGTCGGCCATGGCGGGCAGTCTACCCCCCGCGGCGCATCCGCCGCGGTTTCGTCGCGGCGGGCGGCTTGGCGCTCCGCGCGTCGGCGCCACGGACCCCGGCGTCGCGCGCTGCGGCGCGCTCCTCCGGGGCAGGGTCGCCGGCGTCGGGCTGATGGCGGGCCGGGGCTTCTGGTCGACCTATACCTGGGAGCATATCGCGGCGCAGGCCGGCATGATGCTGTTCGACGAGAACTGGGAACCGGTCTTCAATG
>JARGGE010000128.1 GCA_029210865.1 Trueperaceae bacterium | reverse complement strand
CGGGGAGCTCGGCCGTGCAGCTCGGCCGCTTCGTCGCCGCCGAGGTCAACCCGAAGGCGCGGCGCGCGCGGGCGCTGGCCACCGTGGTGCTGGGCGGCACCGTCGGCAGCGTCGTCGGACCGCTGCTGGTCGCGCCCACCGAGTCGCTGGTGATCGGCTGGGGCTGGAGCGGCATCGCCGGCCCGTACCTGGCCACCGGCGTCGGGTACCTGCTCACGGCCACGCTGCTGTTCGCCGCGCTGCGGCCCGAGCCCAAGACGATCGGCGACGCCATCGGCCGCGAGGAGCGCGGCGCGGTCGCCGACGCCCCGGCCCGCCCGCTCGGGGTGCTGCTCCGCGACCCGTCGGTGCGCACCGCCATGTCCGCGGTCGTGACCGCCCACATGGTCATGGTCGGCCTGATGCAGATGACCTCGCTCCACATGCACGGGCTCGACCACGCGCTCTCGAACATCGCGATCGTCTTCTCGAGCCACACCTTCGGGATGTACGCCTTCTCGGTGGTATCGGGGTGGCTGACGGACCGCTGGGGGCGCCGGCCGGTGCTGGGGCTGGGGGCGGTGATCACCTTGGCCTCGTGCCTGATGGCGCCGCTGTCGCCCAACGTGCTGCCGCTGTCGGTGGCGCTCTTCCTGCTGGGCCTCGGCTGGAACCTGTGCTACGTGGCGGGCTCCGCGCTGCTCTCGGACGCGCTCACGCCCGCCGAGAAGGGGCGCACGCAGGGCTTCAACGACCTGCTGGTGGGGGGCGCCGCGGCGGCCGCGACGCTGATCGGCGGCTTCGTGATGGCCGGCCCCGGCGGCTACATCGCGATGGGGCTCCTCGGCGCGGCGGCGACGCTGCCGCTGTTGTGGGTGGTGGCACGGCTGCCGCGGGTCGCGGCGCCGGTGGCGGTCTCCTGAGGCGCCGCCGACCGGCGTCCGAGCCCGTGCGCACCGCTCACTCGCCGAAGACGAGCCGCCCCCACACGGCGAAGTGGTCGGAGAGGTCGAGCTCTCCGTCGCGCAGCGGCAGCGCCCGGTTCCACGCCAGGCCGGGTTGCGCGTGGTCGGCGGCGACCAAGACGTAATCGAACCAGTGCTGGCTCCGACCGCCGGCCCAGGCGTTCGCGCGCGGGTCCCAGGTGAAGCGCACCTCGCCGTCGACCTCGGGCCAGTCCGCGTCCAGCGCGGCGAGCATCGCGTCGAGCTCGGGCGTGTGGGCGTCGACGTTGAGGTCGCCGACGATGAGCACCGGCTCGTCGGCCGGGATCGCCTGCGCCGCGACGAAGGCGCGCAGCAGCGCGAACTGCGCGGCCCGCACGGCCGCCACGTCGCGCCCGTAGATCGACTGGGCGTGGGTGCCGAAGACGTGGACCAGGCGCTCGCCGACGCGCACCGCGGCGTAGGCGACCCCCTTGTCGGCCAGGCAATCGGTGCCGCTGCAGACCGAGCCGAAGCGCAGGCTCGCCTGCCGCTCGATCGGCCAGCGGCTGAGGACGACCACGCCACCGTCCTGGCGCCAGGGCATGCCGCGGGCGCCGTCGACGCCCACCAGGTCGCCCTGGTAGGGGTAGCTCGCGGCCAGCTCGACGAGCAGCGCCTCGCGCCACCGGTTCACGAACAGCTCCTGCAGCACCAGCACGTCGTAGCCCACGAGGTGCGGCGCCATCCGCGCCGCGCGGGTCGCCTGGTCGGTATCGGCCGCGATCTCGGGCAGCAGGGCGGCGTTGAAGGTGAGGACGTCGAGGACCAGGGGCGCGGCGGCGGGCGCGCCCTGCGCCCGGGCGGCTTGGGCGCCGACGAGGAACGCCGACCACAGGAGCACGGACAGGAGCACGGACAGGGGTGCGGACGGGAGCGTGGTTCGCACGATGGCGCGATCCTACGCGGTCGCGGCTCAGAGCACCCCCGCATCGCTCGCCCGGAAGGCGGCCTGGACGTCGAGCAGCTCCTCGGTCACGGCGTTCTGGCGCTCCTGGGCGGCGGCGTGGCGCAGCTCCGCCAGGCGCTCGTCGACGTTGCGCTCGGCCGCCTCCATCGCGGCGAGGCGCGCGGCGTTCTCGGCGGCCTGCGAGGCGGCGAAGGCGCGCACGAGCACGTGCGCGACGTGCTGGCGCGCCAGCCCGCGCAGCATGGCCTCGGCCTCCAGCCCGAGCATGGGGAGCTGCTGGGTCGGCCACGGGCGCTCGGCCAGCTCGCGCAACCAGGCGACGTCGAGCGGCAGCAGCTGGACGGTGCGGGTGCGGTAGCCCACGCCCGAGACGGGCTGGTGGTGCACCACGAAGACCTGCGCCACGCCGTGCTCGCGCTGCCAGCCCTCGATCACCTGCGCGACCTCCAGCACGGCGTCGCCGGCGGCGGCGACGCTGGCGGGAAGCGCCACCACCCGCTCGACGGGATGGCCGAGCGCGGCGAGCTTCGGGCGCAGCCGCCGACCCACCACCAGGAGGCGCGGCGGCGCCTCCTCGCTGCCGAGCTGGACGAGGCGCGCGGCCGCGCGGCGCGCCAGGCGCTCGTTGAAGGGGCCGCACAGGCCGTGGTCGGAGCCGAAGAGCACCGCCCCCCATGCGCCCGAGCCCACCGCCGGTGTGCCCGCCGCGACCGCCAGCGCGCGCGCCAGGCCCGGCTCGCGCTGCGCCAGCACCTGGAAGGCACGCTCGAGCGTGGCCTCCGACGCCTCGAGCGCCCGGTCGGCGCGGCGCACCTGACCGATCCGCACGCTCGCGAGCGCCTTCATGGTGCCGACCACCGAGCGCAGCGTCTCGGTGCTGCGCACCTGGCGCCGCAGCACCTCACGCGAGGCCATCGCGCCCTCCCACCGGCATCGCGGGCCATCTACGCGGGGCCATCGGCGCCCCCGCCGGCGTCGCGGGCGACCTAGGCACCGCCATCACGACCGGCCTCCACCGCCTCGGCCACCGCGTGCGCCAGCTCCTCGATGCGCGCGCGGTCGTCGTCGCCGAGGACGGCGCCCGCCTCGAGCCGCTGCAGCACGGCGCGCGCCTCCTCGCGCATGCGCTCGCACGAGCGCGCCTCGGCCGCCGCCATCCGCTCCGGCGCCACGGCGTCGAAGGCGCCACCCACCGTCGCCCACAGCACGGCGAGCTGCTCGCCCACGGGCATGGTCTCGAACGCCCCTTGCGCGAGCACGGCGCGCACCCGCCGCCCTTGGCGCAGGACGCGCCGCGTGTCCTCGTCGAGCTCGGTGCCGAAGCGCGAGAAGCCCTCGAGCTCCTCGAACTGCGCGGTCGCCAGCCGCAGGTCGCCGGCGACGGCCCGGTAGCCGTCGCTCTGCGCCTTGCCGCCGACGCGCGAGACCGAGCGCCCGACGTCGACGGCCGGCCAGGTGCCGCGCGCGGCGAGCTCGGGCGACAGGTAGAGCTGGCCGTCGGTGATCGAGATCAGGTTGGTGGGGATGTAGGCCGACAGGTCCTGCGCCTGCGTCTCGATGATCGGCAGCGCCGTGAGCGACCCGCCGTCGCGCAGGTTGGTGGCGCGCTCCAGCAGCCGCGCGTGCAGGTAGAAGATGTCGCCCGGGAAGGCCTCGCGCCCAGGCGGGCGGCGCAAGAGCAGCGACAGCTCGCGGTAGGCGCGGGCGTGCTGGGTCAGGTCGTCGAGCACCAGCAGGACGTCGTGGCCGGCCTCCATCCAGGCCTCGGCGATGCTCGTCGCGGCGTAGGGGGCCACGTAGCGCAACCCCGGCGCGTCGTCGCTCGCCGCGACGACCACCGCGGTCCGCTCGAGCGCCCCGCGCGCGCGAAGCTCCGCGAGCCAGCGCGCGGTGGCGGCGCCGCGCTGCCCGATGGTGCAGACGACGCAGCGGACGTCGCTGCTCCGCTGCGCCAGCACGGCGGTGAGCGCCAGCGTGGTCTTGCCGGTCTGCCGGTCGCCGACGATCAGTTCGCGCTGGCCGCGGCCGATCGGGAAGAGCGCGTCGACCACCTTGACGCCCGTCTGGAGCGGCACGCGCACCGCCTCGCGGGCGAAGATCGGCGGCGCCGGACGCTCGACCGGCCAGCGCGCGTCGGCGACCACGGGGCCGGCCCCGTCGAGCGGGCGCCCGAGCGCATCGACCACCCGGCCGAGCAGGGCCTCACCCACGGGCACGTCGAGCACGCGGCCCGTGCGGGCCACCTCGGCGCCTGCGGCGATGCCTTCACCGGGGCCGAGCACGACCACGCCCACGTCGTCGCGGCGCAGGTCGAGGGCCAGCCCCGCCTCGCCGCCGGCGAAGCGCACCACCTCGTCGGCGCGGACGCCGGGCAGGCCGTGCACGGTCGCCACGCCGCTGCCGACGCTCGCCACCACGCCCACCTCGTCGACCTCGAGCCGCGGCCGCCAATCGTGCGTCACGTGGCTCAGGCGCTCGAGCTCGGCCTGGACGACCTCACGCAGCGGCGGGGCGGCGGACGCGTTCATGCGCCCGGCTCCAGCGTCGCCCAGGCGCGCTCCAAGTCCTCCAGGTGCGCCCGCAGCGTCCAGCCCACCCGTCGGTCGCCGGCGCGCAGGCGTACCCCGGCCAGCAGGTCGGGATCGCGCACGAAGGTCGCCGCGTCGAGCGGGTCGCCCTCGTCATCGGCGCCCGCGCCGTCGCCGGCCGCGCCTGCGACCGCCTCGCGGGTCGCAGCCCGCAGGTCGTCGCGCTGCACCTCGGTGGCCTCGAAGGCGGTGGCGAAGCGGACGGGGCCCGCGCGCACGGCCTCGGCGAGCGCCGCGCGGTCCTCCGGCTCGAGGCCCGCGAGGCGGCGGGCGAAGGCGGTCAGGGCGTGGGCCTCGAGGTCCTCGTCGGCCAGCTCGCGCCAGCCGCGCTCCAGCGCCCCGCGCAGGACGGTCGCCGCCGCTTCGCGGACGTCCTCGCCCAGCGCCTCGCGCTCGTGCTCGAACGCGTCGCGCCACGCGGTACGCGCGGCCTCGGCCTCGGCGGCGACCTCGGCGAGCTGCTCGTCGCGCTCGCCCGCCACCTCGCGCTCGAGCGCCGCGAGGCGCTCGCGCCGCTCGGCCTCGAAGCGCGCGCGCTCGCGGTCGAGCTCCTCCGCCCGCTCCTCGGCCTCGGCGCGCGCCTCGTGGGCCTCGGCGTAGGCGCGGGCGATCCGCTCCTCGCGCTCGCGCATGACCCGCTGGATCGGCCGGAACAGGAACACCCGCAGCAGCAGGAGCAGCAGCGCGAAGTTGACGACCTGCGCGACCAGGGTGAACCCGTCGATCGTCATGGCGTCCCCCTCAACCTCCGGCGACGGCGTTCCAGAACGGGTTGGCGAAGATCAGGATCAGGGCGACGACGAAGCAGTAGATGGCCGTCGACTCGACCATCGCCAGGCCCACGAACAGCGTGCGGGTGATCGTGTTCGCCTCGTCCGGCTGCTGCGCGATCGACTGCAGCGCCTGCGCCAGCGCGCGCCCCTCGCCCAGCGCCGGCGCCACCGAGCCGATGGCGATGGTGAGCCCTGCGGTCAGGATCGAGAACAGGCCGATGAGTCCGAGGTCGGTCATCCGGGTTCCTCCCCTTCGTGCGCGTCGTGCGCCCGCCCACGGCGCTCCTGGAGCTCCGTGCCGGACGCGATGTAGACGATGGCCAGGATGGCGAAGATGTACGCCTGGATCACCCCGATCAGCAGCCCGAAGGCCTGCATGACGACCGGGAAGAAGAGCGGCGCCACCGAGAGCAGGATCGCGGCGATGACGCTGCCGCTCATGACGTTGCCGAACAGCCGCACCGCCAGCGCGAGCGTGCGCGACAGCTCGCCGATGATCGTGAAGGGCAGCAGGAAGGGGCTGGGGCGCAGGTAGTTGCCCAGGTAGGCGCGCAGGCCCACCTTGGCGATCCCGAAGGCCGGGACCGCCACGAAGACCACCAGCGCGAGCGCCGCCGTGGTGGTGAGCGAACCGGTGGGCGCCTCGAAGCCGGGCACCACCGACAGCACGTTGCTCACGACGATGAACAGGAAGAGCGTGCCCACGAAGGGCAGGTAGGGGTCGGGGTCCTGGCCGGTGACCTCGCGGATCTGGTCGCGCACGAAGGCGACGATCGCCTCGAGCACGTTCTGGCCACGGCCCATCTCGCCACCCGCGCGCAAGCCGCGCGCCACCCACCACGAGCCCACCACCAGGAGCGCCATGACGATCCACGACCCCACCAGCGTCGCGTTGACGGTCCAGGGGCCGAGGTCGAAGACGGCGATGGCGTCGGGGCTGAGCCTCATGGGGTGCCTCCCGGCGAACGGTCGCGCGCGAGCCGCCACGAGGCCACGAGGCGCACCGCGACGAAGCCCAGGAACGCGGCGCCCAACGGCGCCAGCCCCAGCCGGGCGAGGGCGGCGAACACGGCCAGCGCGAGCCCGGCGCGCAGCGCGAACGAGACGGCGAGCGCGACCGCGGGGCGCCGCCAGCGGTCCATGCGCGCGAGCGTCCACCACAGACCGCCGAAGTAGCCGGCGCCCAGCGCCAGTCCGAGCGCGAACGCCCCGACCAGGGTCGCCGCGTCCATCGCGCCCAGCACGGCCGTCACGAGGCCCCGCCCCGTTCAGCGCGCGTCGTCGTCATCGAGGCCCCCTTCCCGCTTGAGCCAGAACCAGGCGTTGAGGCAGCCCAGCACCACCCCGACGAACAGCAGCATGAGCGTCCACGAGTAGGGCGACGGGAAGCGGCGGTCGATCCAGACGCCCAGCGCGATGCCCAGCACGGTGGGCACCGCGACCGACCAGCCGATCAGCCCGAACAGGCCGAGGCCGTAGCCCAGCCCGTGGCGCCCCTCGCGGCGGGCGCGAGCGCGGCGCTCGCTCTTGCGCGCGACCTCGCCCAGCAGGTCGTCGCGGCGCTCGTCCTCACGCGCCATGGCGCCTCCGGAGGTCGGCCAGGCGCCGCACCACGTCGCTCTCGAGCCGCGCCAGCACCGCACGCGCGTGCTTCTCGCGCTCACCGGTGAGGTGGAAGCGCTCGCGCACCGCGCGGGCGGCGTCGTCGGGGTCGTGCGCGACGAAGGCGCGCTGGCACGTCACGCGGACGTCGCCGCCCACCTTGACGAGCACGCCGTGGTCGACGGCCACCACCAGCTCGGCGCCGCCGGGTCGCGTGGCCGTGAGCAGCCCGGGCACGAGCACGGTGGCCAGGTCGAGGTGGCGCGGCAGCAGGCAGAAGCTGCCGGCCTCGGACTCGGCCACGAGCTTCTCGATCGGCTCGTCGAGCAGCACCTCGGTGGGCACGGTGAGCAGCAGCTTCACAGGCCCGCCCCCGCGAGGGTGCCGATCATGTAGAGGTCGGCCTCGGGCGCGTCGGCGAGCTCGTCGCCCAAGATCCGCTCGCAGTCGTCGAGCGCGTCGGCGAGCGCCACCGCGTGGCCTTCTTGCCCGGTGAAGGCCTCGGTGACGACGAAGGGCTGCGTCAGGTAGCGCTCGAGCCGGCGCGCGCGACCGACCGTGCGCTGGTCGGCGTCGGAGAGCTCCTCGAGGCCGAGCATCGCGATGATGTCCTTGAGGTCGTCGT
>JARGGE010000127.1 GCA_029210865.1 Trueperaceae bacterium | reverse complement strand
ACCTCGCCGACCGCGACCTCTACGCCCTGGGCGTCACCCTCTACGAGGCCGTCACCGGGCAGTACCCCTGGGACGCCACCACGCCCCCGCCCGGTGAAGCCCCGAAGGACCCGCGGGAGCTCTCGGGCCTCTCGGACCTGTCGCCGGAGTTCGTGGACGTCATCCTGAAGGCCATCGCGCCGAAGCGCGCGGACCGCTTCGCGTCGGCCACGGAGCTCGCGGCCACGCTGGAGGGCATCAAGCAGGCGCGGCGGCCTCGCCCGGAAGCGGAGAGCACCGGCGCCTGGTCCGTCGCCGGATTCGGCGGCGGCTCGGTCCCGCCGAACACGAACCCCTACGTCCATCGGCTGCTGACCGTCTACAGCCAGAGCAAGCGCAGCAACGTCGGCACCCGCGGCCTCGATGAGCTCGGCCAGCAGACCTATGTCGAGACGGCCCTCGACCGCGACCTCGAGCCGGCGGTGATCACCGGCGAGTTCGGGCTCGTGGTCATCACGGGCAACGCGGGCGACGGCAAGACCGCCTTCCTGCAGCGCCTCGAGAAGCGCGCCGAGGACCAGCAAGCCGTCTTCGACGAGCCGCTGCCCAACGGCCGCAGCTTCAAGCTCCAGGGGCGCACGTTCGTCACCAACTACGACGGCAGCCAGGACGAGGGCGAGCAGACCAGCGACGAAGTCCTCCGCGAGTTCTTCGCCCCCTTCGCGGGCGACGACGACAGCGCCTGGCCCAAGAACGAGGTCCGTCTCATCGCCATCAACGAGGGCCGCCTCGTCGACTTCCTTGCGTCCGAGGGCGCGGAGTTCCCGTTGCTCGCGAAAGTCATCCACGAGGGGCTCGTGACCGGTGTGCCCGATCACGGCGTGGCGGTCGTGAACCTCAACCTGCGCAGCGTCGTGACCGACCCGATGGGCTTCGAGGGCGACCCCAAGGGCGGCGACGAGTCGATCTTCGCGCGGCTGATGCGGCGCATGACGGCCGAGCCCTTCTGGGAGCCGTGCCATGCGTGCGACCTCAAGGACCGCTGCTACGCCTTCCACAACGCGCGCAGCTTCCAGGATGGCACCGCGGGCCCGAAGGTCGTCGAGCGACTCAAGACCGTCTACACGCTCACCCACCTTCGCGGGCGTCTGCACATCACGCTGCGAGACCTACGCTCGGCGCTGGCCTACATGCTGGTGGGCACCCGCGACTGCAACGAGATCCACGACCTCTACCGTGCCGGGGACCGCGACGAGATCGTCCAGGGCTTCTACTTCAACAGCTGGATGGGGGGCGATGCGCCCAACGCCGATCGCCTCCTGACGCTGCTGAAGGACATCGACATGGGGGTCGCGAGCGACCCACGCCTCGACCGCGCCATCGACTTCGTCTCCCCGACGGCCGACCGCAGCCTCTTCGCCTTCGATCAGCGAGGCACCTACGACCGCGAGGTGATGCGCCGCCTCTTCGATGACCTGCCCCGCGACTTCTCGGGCCGGCCCTCGGAGCACCGCGCCCAAGCGCACCAACGCTACGTGGCCATGGCCCGGCGACGTGCCTTCTTCGAGCGTCGCGACGGCGCCTGGCGCCAGATGCTGCCCTATCGGTCCGCCGAGCGGATGCTCGATCTGGTTACCGGGAAGTCCGGAGACGCGGCGCTCAGCGAGGATCTTCTCCCGACCATAATCCGCGCCATCAACCGCGGCGAGGGGCTCACGGATCCGGATCGCCTTGGGGGCAAGCTCGCGCTGCAGGTGCGCGACGTCGAGCGCGGTACCGTCCGCAGCTACCGCGTGTTCCCGGCCGACCGGTTCAGCATGGGCATCCTCGATGCGGCGAGCACGGCCCGCTTCGTCGAGCACATGCCCACCGGGCTCGTCCTCCAGTACGAGGGAGCCGGCGGCAACCGGGCCGAGCTCCGCATCAACCTCGACGTCTTCGAGATGCTCGAGCGACTCAACGAGGGCTACCGGCCGAGCGTCGAAGAGGAGCAGGGCTACTACTTGAGCCTCGCCGTCTTCAAGAACCTGCTGGGCTCCGAGCCCTACCAGGAGGTCCTGCTCACCACAACGGGCCACGACTTCTACCGCGTCGAGCGCCACAACGACGGTCGCCTCGAGATGAACCAGCTTGGGATGGAGGCGGTCTGATGGCGTTGTCGAAACGAGACCGGGAGTTCCGCCTCCCCAAGATCAGCTACCTCGACTTCAAGCAGCTCGAGATGGACCGTGTGCTCACGGCCTTCTTCGCGCGCCTCGCCCATAACGGCTTCCCCAGCCGGCTGCGGCGCAAGGCTCAGCTGACCACGGAGGCCTTCGTCGAGGAGTTCCTCGAGCACCCAGAGTGGTTTACGGGCTTCGCCTCGCACCAGGAGATCCTGGCGCGGTGGATCGAGACCCACCTCATGGACGTCGTGAACCGCGGCAAGCCGAACCAGGCCATCGCCGCGCCGCGGCCGCTCCACGGGTTCACCTACCGCTTCCGCAACCCGAAGCACTCGCGCGACTACGGTGCTGCCCAGCACCTCTACGAGCTGCTCTATGGTGCCCGCAGCGGACAGGGGCAGAAGGCCCTCGAACACCTCGACCATTTCTTCTTCCAGGGCCACGACAAGGTCACCGGCCGGTCGAGCGACAGCGCCACCCTCGACGTCGAGACGCAGGCCCTCCTGCGCCTGCTCGACCAGGTCGATGACGCCGCCGACACCCGCAGCGGAAGGGACAGCTACCCGCCGCTCTGCGTCGGTGCAGCGGACCTCCTCGCGGAAGACGTGATGCGGCTGCTCTTCTACCAGCGCTTCATCCCGCGGTCGGTGATGGTCGACTACCTGAAGGTCCTGCTCGCCTTCCATCTGGCGCTCTACCACCTGCGGCTCTTCAAGCTTCTGCCGGCGCTCGTCAAGCGCAAGGGCGCGGACCCGACGTGCGGCGCGTGCCCGATGAACCCGAAGAGCCCGGACGACCCGCACGGCGACTGCCCCCATCGCGTCGGCCTCGTGCTCGACGTGGCCGGGCAACCGGGCACCGACATGGCCGCGCTCGCCGAGCGCAGCGCCGACGTCCACTACCGGCGCATCCCGTCCTTCGTGAAGGCCTACTTTGCCACCAAGAAGCTCGACGAGTTCGCGGCTGATCTCGTGCGCCGCGGGAAGCTGACCAAGCCAGCCCACGGCGACTTCGCCGTCGGCGACGTTCTTCAGCTGCTCGAGCCGATGCACAAGGCCGAGCGCGAGAAGTTCTTCGGTCAGCGCGTGTACGGGCTCATCCAGGACTCGAGCGGCGCCAAGGACGCCGACCTGGACCCGGAGATCAAGGCGGTCACCGAGATGGGCCTGGGCGAGTTCGACACCTACCTCGAGATGCTCGTGGCCCTGCGCGGCCGGTTCCACCGGCAGTACATCACCGAGTGCATCGACTCGCTGTTGATGAAGAACCGGCCTGGCTCCCTGGTCGCGCAACCCCGCATCAAGAACGCGCCTCGGCGATTCGTGCTCGACAGCCGGCTGCTCGAGGTGTTGCTCCAGATCGCCGTGCTCCGACCCGGCGGTGCGCTTGGCTACCACACCGGCGAGCTACGCATCGACGAGCTGCTGACCTTCCTGCGTGAGCGCTACGGGCTCTACATCGACCGGCTCCCGCGCGGCGATGGTTTCCAGGCGCCGTCGATCGCCGACCGGCGTGCGCTCCGCGAGAACCTCGAGGCGTTCACGTCCAGGCTTCGCGAAGTCGGCTTCTA
Source organism: Trueperaceae bacterium (assembly GCA_029210865.1). Lineage (GTDB taxonomy): Bacteria > Deinococcota > Deinococci > Deinococcales > Trueperaceae > JAABTL01. Next base: position 3,782 of record JARGGE010000127.1, on the reverse strand, counting down.
CCAGGACCTCTCCGACGCCTACGTCACGCAGACCGTGACGCCTCGCTACCGGATCGACTTCGACGGTGCTGTGCCAGGCGCCTCGGCGGATGGAGGCCAGGCATGACCCAGGGACTTCGAGAGATTCAGCCCTACGATCTGGCCGCCGAGCTGGAGCGAGTTCTTCTTCCCAAGCTCGTCGAGCTTCTCAAGTCGCGCGCGCCAGGACACTGCATGCGCGTCACCGACCTCGACGCCGACCTGATGGCCCGCCTCTGTGGTCGCCTGCGCGCGGAGGTGCCCGAGTCCGAGGTCGTCATCCTCGGCAACGGGCCCACCACCCGGACGCCGCCCGAGCTCACCGTCTCGAGCACCAAGCTCGTCGAGCTGCGCAACCCCCTGGCAGACGGGACCCAGCGCAACCCGCTGCTCGTCTTCATCCCCAACGACATCCGCGCGGCGGCCGAGGACTCCTTCGGGGTCGCTACCTTCGAGGACGTGCAGCTCGGGGACGTGTACGGCGAGCTGCGGGCGAAACTGCTCAAGGACCTGCCGAGCGGTGTCCGTGGCGCGGTGACCGAGGCGCTGCGTCGACTCACCGACAGCGAGAAGCCCTGGACCTTCGCCGACCCGGTGTCCGTCGTTCGGTACCTGCTGACCGCCAAGGTTAACGGCAACGACCTCGAGGCCGTCGGCGCCGCGCTCTACGAGCTGGCCCTGGTGCCCGACTTCGAGCTGCTGGCGCAGCCCGAGAAGGCCCCGGCCCGGGTGAGCCGCAACCGCGAGTGTGTGGAGAAGCTGACGTGGTCGCCGAAGTCTGAGCGTGGCCGCGTGCTCGACCTGGGCCTGACGAACCGAGGCTTCCGTGTGCAGCTCGGCAACTTCGCGGCCGAGGCGGGGCTCGAGGAACCCCGCACGTGGACCCGGCGCATCGTGCTCGACCGCAACTACTGGGGCCTCGCCTTCAACAAGTGGGAGTTCGAGGACGGCGGCGAGGAGCCGGATGCCATCTTCATCGGCGAGGTCGCTACCACTCTGCCGGTCGTCGAGGAAGACGAGACCGACGAGCGACTCAGCCAGCTGATCGGCCAGACGGTGCTTCCCCTCGGGGAGGCCGGCGTGCGCAAGTTCAACGTCACCTTCCGCGTCGATCCGCTGCCCGGCAAGGTGCAGGGGCTCTCGAAGTTCACCATCCAGGTCATCTCGAAGGAACACGGACCGGTCGGGCTGGTGCGGAAGAAGTCCGCGTGGACCTCCAACCGCTCGCAGGCCAACGTCAGCTTCACCAAGCTGAACAAGCTCGACTGGGAAGAAGGCTGGCACTTCATCCGTGTGCTGCCCCTCACCGAGGAGGGCGACCTGATCCCGCTCGTCGACGACGCGGGCAACCCCGTGCCCTGGGCGGCCGACGAGGAAGACTTCGTCCCGCGTCCCAACGAGAGCGATCTCTTCTACGTCCTGCCCGACGGCGAGATGGAGGTCGATCCGCCCCAGCGCGCCGTGCAGCGCGAGGAGAGCCTCATCCATGCGCGTACCCGGCTCAAGTTCACTGCGCTCATCGACGAGCGCGACCCAGACGCCATCGGCGTGAGCTCGGTCGAGTGGGCCGAGCGTAAGACCCGCGGCCGCGCTACCGGCAGCGAAATGCTCGAGGTGAAGTTCGGCCGCGACGGCACCATGAACGTGCCCGTCAGCCGACCGCTGAAGGTGCTCGAGCAGAAGATCCTCGCGGTCGCAGACGGCCCCATCTCGTGGCGCATCCCCGTGTCGCTCGGCACGACCGGGCAGGCCACGGGCGACTCCGCACGCTGGCCCGACGGCGAGGCCACGGCGCGCTTCCTGGCCGCCCGTGGGGCCTACTTCGAGGCGATCCGTGCCGGCACGAAGGAACTGGTCACCCAGGGAGCCGACCTTCGCTCGCACCGGCCGCTGATCGTCAACTACGCGACCGCCTACCAGGAGCTCGTTCAGGCCCTGCTTCATCAGGCCGAGGCGGGGGGCGAGGCCGGCAAGCGGGCGTTGTCCGACCTCCGCAAGGTGCTGGCCGTCGACACCGTGACGCTGGCCATTCGCGACCACCGGGGACGTCGCCGGGAAGCAGCCCTCGTCGCGCCGACACATCCACTGCGCGCACTCTGGCTCGCCGCATGGGCCGAGCTCGCGGAGCAGTGGCTCGGTGCTGCAAAGAACGCCCCGAAGGAGTTCGCGGTCCCGACCCGGGATGCACTCCTGCGCTTCCTCGCGCCAGTGAGCTTCCCGCCGGTGCTCCCGACGACGAGCGGGCGGCTGCTTACGGCGGTCGACAACCTGCACCCGTTCTGGACCCTGTACGCGCCTTCGCACGAGGAAGACCCGCGCAGTCTGGTCGGCGACGTGTGCACCGCGCTCGGGCTTCCGGAGCCGGCCATCGGCGGCTCGACCATCGACGGGGCGTACCTGGCGTCGCGCATCCAGCGATACCTCGTCCAGCACCCCTATGTCCGGTCCATCGTCATCAATGCGTTCAACGCCGGGCGTGCGGCGGTGCTCGCCGACATGTTGCTGCAGCTCCAGAAGGAGCGCGCCTTCGCCGGCATCCGCTACGACATCCGGATCTTCGTCCCGGACGCCGATGCACCAGGAGTGGGCGAGGCCCTCGGCGACCTCCTGTCGCCGACGACGGGCGTGACCGCGCGCGAGGCCGACGCGTTTACGACTCCGACCGAAAGCCATCTCCGACCGAAGCTCGCGCTGGCGGTCCGGCCCACATCGGAGTTCCGAAAGGCTCCGGAGCAGCACGCGGCGCATCTCTCGATGCTCTTCGAGCTCTTCCCGGCCGAGGAGGTGGGCGCGGCCCGGGCCTCACTCAAGGAGTCCGCGGCGTCGATTCACGGCCTCGTCCAGGACTTCCAGGTCGACTACCGGGAGGACGATGCGACCGTCGCCTGGTCTCGCCAGCCGCGGCATGGCTTCGCGCTGCCGCTCGACGACGCCGAAGAGCTGACCGACTTGCTCTCGGTGTTGCCGTCGCTGCTCTCCAGCGCGACTGCCACAGTCTCGACCGGGGAGACCGGGCTCAACATGCGGCCGGTGATCAAGCTCGCCCTCGACACCGAGGACCGCGCGATCCTGCACCAGGTCCACGAGGTCAGCGACTGGGTCTTCACCCTCGACCGCAACATGGGCATCGAGTTCTTCGACCACGGCGGTCTCAAGGGCCGGCCTGACTACCTCATCGACCACTCGCCGGACATCGCGTCGCTCGGCCACCGCCTGACCATCACCTCGCGGTCTGTCGCGGAGCTCGAGGCGATGCTGCGACCCGTCCTCGAGCAGTACCGGCTCAAGGCGGAGGGGCGTCACTCCGTCGCCATCCTCGACCAGCTGCGCTCGCTGTCCGGCCGCCTGGCACTGAAGCTCATCTCGTCGCCGACGCAGCGCGCAGAGGCCCTCGGCCTCGCGCTCTCGCGCATGTACCTCGAGCACCAGGGCGTCTTCACGAACCAGGTCGTAGTGCCCCTCGACGCCCACCTCGAGCTCTACCGGGTGCTGAAGAAGAGCGCCGACGAACTGGGCGACGAGGTCAGCTTCAAGCGCACCGATCTGGCGCTCTTCGACCTCGACGCCAAGGCCCGGACCATCACGTGCCGGCTGGTCGAGGTGAAGTGCTACAACCAGGTCGGCGACCTCGGGGGGAACGGCGGCCCCGGGTGCGATTAGGGACTGTGCCACGCCAAAGTAGGCCATCACGCTGCGCGCTGCACCTTCCAGCGGCGTGCCCTGCACCTCGGCATAGATGGTCTGGGAAGATTCCAGACATGCCG
>JARGGE010000126.1 GCA_029210865.1 Trueperaceae bacterium | reverse complement strand
AAGGTCGCGGGCGCGAGGGCGACCAGGTGCCGCAGGCGGCGGCGGTGGCGCGGCGGGTCGAGCGCCAGCCAGGCGCGCACCACGAGCATGCCGGTCGAGTGGACGATCGCGTCGAAGGGCTCGTCGGTCCCCAGCCGTGGATCGGCGGCGATCGCGTGGGCGAAGGCTTCACCGACGTCCTTGAGGGTGACGTCGTGAACGAGCGATTCGTAGTGGACGTCGATCAGGCGCGCCGGGTCGTGCCCACGGTTCGCGAGGACGTGGCGCCAGGCGTCGAAGGCCCCCGGGCCACCCGCGTAGCCGTGGACGAAGAGCACCGGGGGACGGGTCACGTCTGCGTCCGCACCCGCTTGCCGCCCTCCTTGCGCCGCGACTTGAACACCAGCCGGAAGGGCACCTCGGCGAAGCCCAGGTCCTCGCGGATGCGGTTGATCAGGTACTGCTCGTAGCTGCGGGTCACGTACTTCTCGGAGTTCACGCTCATGTGGAACACGGGCGGGGCGACGTCGACCTGGCTGGCGTAGTAGACGCGCAGCGGCTTGCCACGGAAGTTCGGCGGCGCCTGGCGGGTGGTCCAGACCTCGATCCAGCTGTTGAGATCGCCGGTCGAGACGCGGTGGCGCGCGACTTCGAAGACGCGGACGCAGGTGGCCAGCAGCTCGTGCATGCCGAACTCGGTGAGCGCGGACGTGTAGACGCGCGGTGCGAAGTCGACGTGCGGCAGCGTCTCGTCGATGAGCTTGCGGCGCGGCTCGAGGTCGGTGTCCTCGACCAGGTCCCACTTGTTGACGGCCATGACCATGGGGATGCCGCGCTCGAGCGCGAGGTTGGCGAGCCCCATCTCGTGGTCGCCCATCTCGAAGGGGTCGACCACCAGGACGCAGACGTCGGCGCGGCGCAGGGCCTCCTCGGAGCGGATGGTCATCCAGCGTTCGATGTCCTGCGTCGGTTTGCGGCGGATGCCAGCGGTGTCGACGAGCACGAAGGGGCGGCCGCCGTACTCGAAGGCGACGTCGACGCTGTCGCGGGTGGTGCCGGGCACGTCGGCGACGATGACGCGGTCCTCGCCCAGGAGCGCGTTCACCAGGCTCGACTTGCCCACGTTCGGGCGGCCGACCACCGCGATGCGGATCGGCCCTTCGTCGGCGAGGTCCTCCTCGGGCAGTTCGGGGAGCGCTTCTTCGATCGCCTCGAGCAGCTCGTAGATGCCGCGGTCGTGGTTCGCGCTCGTGACGTGGATCTCGCCGAAGCCGAGCGCGTACGCCTCGTACAGCGGCGCCTGCTCCTCGTGGCGTGGGTCGTCGAGCTTGGTGCCGACCAGCCACACCGGCTTGCCGAGCGCGCGCAGCCAGGCGGCGATCTCCTGATCACCGGCGCGGATCCCCTCGCGACCGTCGACGCAGAAGAGCACCAGGTCGACGTCGCGGATCGCGCGCTCGACCTTGGTGCGGATGTCCTTCTCCCACCGGTCGCCGCTCCACAGGCCGCCGGTGTCGAGCAGCGTGAAGGTGCGGCCGGAGTCGAAGGCGACCGTGCCCGCCTTGACGTCGCGGGTGACCCCGGGGAAATCGTCCACCAGCGCTTCGCGCTTGCGCAGCAGGCGGTTGAACAGGCTCGACTTGCCGACGTTCGGCCGACCGACCAAGGCCACCTTAGGCAAGGCGCACCCCCTTCACGACGCGCGCGCCGTTCGCCCAGGCGCGGGCCGGCATGCGCGGCTTGCCGGCGGCCTGTACCTCGGTCAGGCGCACCGACCCGACCCCGCAGGCCACCACGACGCCGGCGGCGTCGCTCTCGAGCACCGTACCCGGTTCGACGCCGTCGTCCGGCGCGGCGTCGGCGACGGCGAGCTCGTGCACCTTGAGCACCTGCTCGCCCGCGAGGCACCAGCTGCCGGGCCACCCGGCCACGCCGCGGTGCCGGTCGCGCGCCCGGAGGGCGTCGTCGGTCCACCGGACGCGCCCGTCCTCGCGCGTCAGGCGCGGCGCCAGGGTGGCGGCCGCGTCGTCCTGCGGCGTGCTCGGCAGGCGGCCGAGGGCGAGCAGGTCGAGCGCCGCGAGGATCGCCTCGGCGCCCAACCGCGCGAGCGCGGCCAGGAGCGTCGTGGCGTCGTCGTCGGGGTCGATCGTCCGTTCGCGCACCAGCCGGATGGGGCCGGTGTCGAGCCCGGCCTCGGTCTGCATGATCGTCACGCCGGTGACCGGGTCGCCGGCGATGAGCGCGTGCTGCACGGGTGCGGCTCCCCGCCAGCGGGGGAGCAGGCTGGCGTGGACGTTCAGGAAGCCCTCGCGCGGCACCGCCAGGAGCGCCGCGGGGAGGATCTGGCCGTACGCGGCGGTCACGGCGACGTCGAGGTCGAGGTCCGCGAGCGCGGCCTGGAAGTCCGCGTCGCGGCGCAGCTTCTCGGGCTGCGCCAGCGCGAGCCCCAGCTCCCGGGCGCGTCGGGCGACCGGCGGCGACGCGGGCTTCATCCCGCGGCCGACGCGCCGGTCGGGTTGGGCGACCACCAGGCGCACGTCGTGGTGCTCGTCCAGCGCCTCGAGGGTGGGCAAGGCGAACTCCGGGGTACCGAACAGCGCGACGCGCAGGCGCGCGGCGCTCACGGCCACGGCGCCGACGGCCCGCCCGCGTGGCGCAGGGCCTTCAGGTGCGCCTTCGCCTCGCGCTGCATCTCGGCGAACTCGGCGCGGTGCTCGTCCATCAGGCGCCGCCGTTCGGGCTCGCCCAGGCGGTCGAGGAAGAGGACGCCGTCGAGGTGGTCGAGCTCGTGCTGGACCGCCTTCGCGTGGTTGCCCTCGGCGACCACCTCGTGCTTGGCGCCGTGGACGTCCTGGTACCGGACGACGAGACGGGCGGCGCGCTTGACGTCGGTGTAGATGCCGGGGATCGACAGGCACCCCTCGACGTCGACGCGGACGCCGTCGCGTTCGACGATCTCGGGGTTGACGTACACCACGCAGTGCGCCCGCTCGCTCGCGGCGTCGTGCTCCTCCGCTGGGTCGAGGAGGCCCGCGTAGGTGCCGGCCAGGGCGAAGGCGCGCACGCCGACGCCCACCTGCGGGGCAGCGAGCCCGGCGCCCTGGGCGCCGAGCATCGCCTCGATCAGGCCGTCGCCCAGGCGCACCAGGTCGCCGCCGAACGCGCCGACGGGGCGCGCGCGGCGGCGCAGGGCGGGGTCGCCGTAGAGGCGGATGGGGAAGGTGGTCACGGGCGTTCTCCAGGTCGGGGACGGCGGCGGCGTCGGCAGGCGCCAGCGCCGACCGACGACGTCACTCGGGAAGGGGAATGGGTGCGTACCGGACGCTGGCGGTGGGCGCCTCGAGGGCGAACACGCCGTCCGGCAGCGCGAGTTCCAACGGGCGAGTATAGCGGCCCGGTGCCGGCGGGTCGGTAGGCAGGTCGACGGTGGCGTCGATCGCGTCGAGCGTCGCGAACGCGCTGGCCGAGCCCGTCACGCGCACGTCCGCCGGCACGCCCTCGACCTGGCCCCAGCCGGCGGCGGTGACGGGCGCGACGCGCAGCGGCAGCCGTCGTTCGACGCGCACCGCTTCCACCGCCAGCGCCACCGTGACCTGCTCGGGGGTGATCGCCACGTCGAGCACGGGGCGCCCGGTGGCGTCCACCGCGAAGGGGGCCACCTCGGCGCTCGCTGCGGTGCGGGCCTGCTCGGCGGCCACGGGTGCCACCACGGCGGCCACCTGGGCGACGACCGCGGCGCGCCCGCGCACGCGGGCGAGCGCCGGCGACGCCTCGGCGACCAGGCGCTCGTCGGGCCCGAGCGCCCCGGCGACGCTCACGCGGACCGGCACCTCGACCGACGTGACCGGTTCGAGCTCGCCGATCACCTCGCTGGGGGTGACGCGCTCGAGCCGGATGCCCTGCGGCGGCGCGACGGCCACGTCCAACTGGAAGGCGCCGACGACCGAGGTGAGGTCGAGCACGGCGTCGAAGCTCTCGGGCCGGAGTCGGTCGACGCGGCTGTTGACGCCCGACACGGTGATCTCGACGAACTGCGGCAGGCCGACGGCGACCCGATCGGCCTCGAGGCCCTCGACCACCAGCGGGACGAGCAGCGAGCGCTGGGCGGTGGCCGTCTCGTCGGTCGCGACGACCGTCCAGACGAAGAGCGCGACGAGCAGCGACGCGACCTTGCTCGGCCAGTTGTGGCGCAGGCGCGCCCACCAATGGAGGAGCGTCGTCATGCGCCGTACACCTTGCGGAGTGCCGCCTGCACGGCGGCGGGGGCGATGTCGACGCGGAGCACGCCGTCCTGGGCCACCGAGACGGTGCCGCGCTCTTCGCTGACCACCAGGACCAGCGCGTCGCTCACCTCCGACAGCCCGAGGGCGGCGCGGTGGCGGGTGCCGAGCTTGGCCGCGAAGCCCTCGGCCGGTTCCCGGTCGCTGAGGGGGAAGATGGCGCCCGCGTGGGTGATCGTGTCCTCGTGGAGGATGACTGCGCCGTCGTGGAGCGGCCCGCGGCTGGCGAACAACGTCTGCAGCAGCGCGGCGGTGACCGGTGCGCCCACGGGCGCCCCCGGCCGGCCGTACTCGCGCAGCGGCGTGGTGCGCTCGATCGCGATGAGCGCTCCCACCCGTTGCGCCGCCAGCTCGCGCACCGCGGTCATCAGCTCCTGGACCGGATCGGCGCCCGCACCGGGGCGTTGGCGACCGCGTCCGAAGCGCTCGAGCGCCGCCCGCAGCTCCGGCTGGAACACGACGACCACGCCCAGGAACGCCACGGGCGCGACGCGATCGAAGACCGCACCGGTCGCGTCGAGCCCCAACTGCGTCGCCAAGAACCACAGCCCGATGAGCGCCGCCATCCCACGGAACACGTTCCACGCACGCGAACCGATCAACAGGGCGTACGCCTGGTAGATCAGGGTCGTGAGCACGAGCACGTCGATGACGTCGAGCAGGCCGAAGCCGTCGAACAGGTCCAACGGGCGCCTCCGAGCGGCGGGGTGGGTTCGAGTCGAGCGCCGCACGTCGTGCACGGCGTTCCGGTGGCGTCATGGTACCATGGGACCCGCGGGGTACACTCGACCGGCACGCACCTCGTCGCGCCTCGTGCGCACGGCCGCGCGCAGAACTGGGAGGACCCGCGATGAACCCGCTTCGTCAGCGACTCGATGCCCTCCGGGGGTATCTTTGACCTCGTCGGGAAGCAAGCCCGCCTTGCTGAGCTCGAACCCGAACTGAACGACCCCGCCCTCTGGAACGACCCCGAACGGGCGCGCGCGATCAACACCGAGGCGACGCGGTTGCGCCGCATCGTCGACACGTACCAGCGCATCGCCGGCGACGTCGCCGGTCTGGCCGAACTGCGCGAGATGGCCGACGAGAGCGACGCCGCCGACCTCGACGCCGAAGAGGTGCGCGTCTCGGCCGACGTCGAGGCGCTTTACCGCGAGACCCTGTTCCAGGGGCCCCACTTCGACCGCGCCGCGATCGTGACGATCAAGCCGGGCGCCGGTGGCACCGAGTCCTCGGACTGGGCCGGGATGCTGCTGCGGATGTACCGCCGCTTCGCCGAGCGCCAGGGCTTCAAGGTCGAGCTGCTCGACGCCGTCGGTAACGACGCGGCGCCCAACGGCATCGACTACGCGCAGATGATCGTGCGCGGCGAGCGCGCCTTCGGGATGCTGCAGCCCGAGGGGGGCGTCCACCGGCTGGTGCGCATCAGCCCCTTCGACAGCCAGAACCGGCGCCACACCAGCTTCGCTGCGGTCGAGGTCATGCCCGAGATCGACGACGCGATCGAGATCGCGATCGACCCCAAGGACGTCCGCGTCGACGTCTACCGCTCGTCGGGGCCCGGCGGCCAGTCGGTGAACACGACCGACTCCGCGGTGCGCGTCGTCTACATGGGCGGCACGCCCGAGGAGATCGTCGTGACCTGCCAGGACGGCAAGTCGCAGATCAAGAACCGCGAGAAGGCGATGACCGTCCTGCGCTCGCGGCTCTGGGAGCGCGAGGAGCGGCGACGCCTCGAGGAGCAGATGAAGGCGCGCGGGGCCCAGAAGGCGATCGAGTGGGGCTCGCAGATCCGCTCGTACGTCCTCGACAAGCAGTACGTGAAGGACCACCGCACCGGTCTGATGCGCCACGACCCCGATCACGTCCTAGACGGCGACATCGAGGGGCTGATCTGGTCCGGGCTGGAGTGGCAGGCCGAGGGGGCGATCGACGCGCCCGCGGCGGGCTGAGGCTGCCGGCGAGATGCGCGTCCTGGCGCTCGCGGACGAGGTCTCGCCGGTCGTCTACTCGGAGAACTTCCCGAACAACCTGCCGCGCTTCGACGTCGTCCTGTGCGCGGGCGACCTGCCCGGCTACTTCCTCGAGTTCCTCGCCAGCAAGCTGCGGACCCGTCCCGTCTACGTTGTCGGCAACCACGCGAACGCGCTCCTGCGCAGCGGCGACGACCCCGACCAGGTGCGGCTCCCTGGTGGCTGCACCAACGCGCACGGCGACGTGGTCGAGGTGGCGGGCCTGCTCGTCGCCGGGTTCGAGGGTTCCGCGCGGTACCGTCCCGGCCCGTACCAGTACAGCGAGTTCGGGTACGAACGCATGGTGGCCGCCATGACCCCCAAGCTGCTCTGGCACCGCGCCAAGCACGGGCGCGCGGTGGACGTGCTGCTCACCCACGCCCCGCCCAAAGGGCCGCACGAGGGGGAGGACGTCCCCCACCGCGGGGTGCCGGCCTTCAACCGCTTCCATCGCTGGTGGCGTCCGGCCGTGCACGTCCACGGCCACGTCCACCTCAACGGCGCGAACGCCCCGCGGACGTACACGACCGGGGAGGGGGTGCGGGTGATCAACGCGTACGACTTCACGCTCTTCGAGGTCGACCTCGACGCCCGCTGGCGACGGCAGGGGTAGCGTAGGTCATGCCCGACGACGCGAGCGACTTCGTCCCCCCCGTGGTGCACCCGAGCGAGCCCGGTGCGCGTCCGCCGAGCGTCTGGCGGGCGCTCCTCGACGATCCGGTGCGCGCCGGGGGCGCCGTGCCCTGGCTGGCCCCCGAGGCGCTCGACCACCTCGGCGACCCCGACGGCGAGCGCGTCGACCTGGTCCTCGGCCGACCGGTGGCGGTCCCGCGCCTGGCGCGCGGGCACCTGCGGGTGCGGGGCGCCGACCGCGTCGACTTCGTGCAAGGGCAGGTGAGCCAGGACGTGCGCAGGCTCGCCGTCGGCAGCGCCGCCGACGCCCTCCTGCTCGACCACAAGGGGCGCCCGCAGGCCGGGTTGACCGCCTACCGCCGCGCCGACGACCTCTACCTGGCCGTGGAGGACGGCGCCGGGCCCGACGTGCTGCGGGCTCTGCAGGACCACGTCGTCTTCGACCAGGTCACGCTCACCGACGTCGCCGAGGCGGTGGTGGGCGCGCGCGGGCTGGTGGCCTTCACGTTGCTCGCCGGCGAGCTGTCTCTCGCCGTCACGACCCTGCGGGACGCGTTCCCGGCCCTCGACGGCGACGCGGTCGACGTCGACCGCGCCCTGCTGGTCCCACTCGCGGACGACGGCAGCACCCGGGTGCTGCTGCGCTTCACGGCGCTGGGACTCCTCGTCGCCGTCGACGTCACGCTG
>JARGGE010000125.1 GCA_029210865.1 Trueperaceae bacterium | reverse complement strand
ACGCCGGCGAGCAGCCCGAACCCGGCGATCACAGCGAGGATGAGCACGACGATGGCGTACTCGAGCCGCGACAGGGTCTTCCAGGCGTCGAGCACCCAGGAGCGCAGCAGCCCCAGCCCCAGCGAGACGAGGACGCCGGCGACGACGACGGTCGGCGCCCAGGTGATGAGGCGGGGCCCCAGGACGATCGCCGCCACCACCACGACCAGGGCCGTGGTCGCGGTGGTCCGCCGCCCGTCGCCGGCGCGCAGCGCGAGCACGTTCGCGCTCAGCGACTGGTAGGCGGGCGGGGCGCCGAAGGCGGCCGCCGCCAGGTTGGCGAGACCCGCGGCGCGCAGTTCGCGGTTCAGGTCGACGCGCCGACGCAGGACCACCTCGAGCCCGGCGCTGTTGAACGAGAGCCCCATGGCAGCGACGAGCACGGCCGTGGCGACGCCCGGCAGGTGCAGCGCCCAGCTCGGCCAGTGCACCAGGTCGAAGACGGCCGGGCCGAGCAGCCGCAGGCCGCCGCCGTCGCCGGCATCGGGCAGGAGGCCATGTGCGCGCCACGCCGCGGCGAGCCGCCGGTCCAGGCCATGGCCGCGTAGACGACCGCCACGGCGCCCGCGAGCAGCGCCGGGAAGACGAACGGGGATCGGCCGCGCGGCGTCGCGAAGGTCAGCACGGCGCCGAGCGCCAGCGCCGGGAGCCAGTGCTCGACGCGGTCGAGCGGCAGCGCGGCCGCGAGCGACGACGAGCGCGCGCCGGCCCCGCTCGCGACCGCGCCGCCGCCCAGGACGAGCAACCAGCCCGTCCCGGCGACGAACCCGCCGACGACCGGGTAGGGGAGGTAGCGGACGACGCGCCCGAGGCGCAATCCGCCGATCAGGACGAAGGCGCCGCCTACGGCGAAGCTGGTGGTGGCCACGAGCGTGAGGACGGTGGCGAAGCGCGTCGCGGGGTCGTCACCCGGGACGCCGGCCACCGCCGTCACCGCGAGGGTCGCCAAGATCGCGCCCGTGGCCCCCTGGACCTGCGCGACGCTGCCCGGCAGCGAGCCGACCAGCGCGACGACGAGGCCCGTGGCGGCCGTGCCGAGCAGCGCCAGCCGCACGCCCAGCGTCAGTTGCTCGGGCGCCACCCCACCGTAGACGAGCGTGCCGACCGACACCGAGGCGGCGATCAGGACGACGCCGACGACGAGGCCGAAGACGAGCGCCGCGAGCTGCGGCGCTCGCTGCGTGCCCGTCACGCCGTGCCGAGCACGCGGGGTCGGCGCCTTGGGACGGGTGGGGTGGCTATGGAAGGGCGCGCCATGCAGGCTGCGATCGTGACACGGCGCCGCGCGGCCGCGACGTACGTGTTCGGGGCACGCATCCCCTGACGCGCGATCGGTTGAAGGAGGTCCCGCGCGTGGTCGGTCAGGCGCTCGCGGTCGGGCGATCGCGAGGTCGGCGGGCATCAGGTGGTCGAACCGCATCCGCCCCTCCACGATGTCGCCGACGGGTGAGGCGGTCGGGTCCGATTCCAGCGTACGCCCGCCGCCCGAAGACTCGGAGCCGTGCGTCACGAGCGCAGGGGGCGTCTGGGGGGCCTTGTGACAACGCCGTGAGAGCGCGTGGGCGAAGGTAGGCGCACAGAACCATCGCGCTCGAACGCGCGCTCGGCGCGCGCACGCGCGGAAGGAGCACGGCCATGACGATCGCCGTGAACCGCACCCTCGGGGTGGGGGGACGATCGACGCCCAGGTTCGACACCGCGTACGGCGAGGTCGTCCCCGCCGTGCTCGTGGCGCAGATGCGCCAGCTGGAGCAGCGCTGGATGATCGAGCGGCAGGGCACGCCGGACCACCTGGCGGCGCTCGCCGGTGGCCGCCTCGCAGCCGTGGTCGCGGGGCGGCAGACGGCCGGCCCGCTGCGCGTGGCGGTCGCGGCGGGCGGTGGCCGGAACGGCGCGGCCGGCCTGCACGCGGCGCGAGCCTTGGCGCAGATGGGCCATGCCGTCACGGTGGTCCCGGTGGCGGCCGGCCCGTTCGGCGCGCGGGCGATCACGGCGTCCGCGCCGCTGCGGGGGGCCTTCGTGCAGGTGGCCGACGCCCGCCACCGAGCCGCGGCGCTCGGCGAGGCCGACGTGGTCGTCGACGCCATGGTCGGTTGCGGCTTGCAGGGCGGCGCGCGCGTCGCCCTCGCCGACGCCATCCGCGACGTCAACCGCCTGGCCCGCTGGATCGTCGCCGCCGATCTCCCGTCCGGGATGGATGCCGACACCGGCCTCGTCTGGGGCCCCGTGGTGCGCCCCGCGGTGGTCGTGGTCTTCGGCCTCCCGAAGCCGGGCCTGGCCCAGGCCGCCGCCTACGGGAGCGACCTGCTGCTCGCCGACCTGCGCTTCCCGGCGGCCGCGATCCGCGCGCTCGGCCTCGGGTACGGCGACCCGTTCCGGAACGGGCCGGTGGTGGCGCTGCGCTGCATGAGCTGAGGCGGCCGCCCGACGGGCGCGGTGTACGATGCCCGCACCATGAGCAGCGTGCGGGACTACTTCGAAACGCTCGACTACGGCCCGGCGCCGGAGGCGGCCGACGCGGCGCAGGCCTGGTTGGCCCGCCACGGCGGTCGCTTCGGGCACTGGATCGACGGCGCCTTCACCGAGCCGGGGCGCCACGCCTTCGAGACGGTCGACCCCGCGACCGGCGCGACGCTCGCCACGGTGGTGCAGGGGAGCGAGGCGGACGTCGACCGCGCGGTCGCCGCGGCGGCCGCTGCGCTGCCCGGCTGGCAGGCGCTGGGCGGCCCCGGCCGCGCCCGCCACCTCTACGCGCTCGCGCGCCAGGTGCAGAAGCACGCGCGCCTGCTCGCCGTGCTCGAGACCCTCGACAACGGCAAGCCGATCCGCGAGACCCGCGACCTGGACGTGCCGCTCGTGGCGCGGCACTTCTACCACCACGCCGGTTGGGCGCAGCTGCTCGAGACCGAGTTCCCCGACCAAGAGGGCGTGGGGGTGTGCGGGCAGATCGTCCCGTGGAACTTCCCGCTGCTAATGCTCGCCTGGAAGGTCGCCCCCGCGCTCGCGGCCGGCTGCACGGTGGTCCTCAAGCCCGCCGAGTTCACGCCGCTCACCGCGCTCGCCTTCGCGGAGCTGGCCCACCAGGCCGGGCTGCCCAAGGGCGTGCTGAACGTCGTCACCGGCGACGGTCGCACCGGCGCGGTGCTGGTCGCGCACCCCGGCGTCGCCAAGATCGCCTTCACCGGCTCCACCGAGGTGGGGCGCGTGATCCGCGAGCGCACCGCCGGCAGCGGCAAGGCGCTCACGCTGGAGCTGGGCGGCAAGAGCCCCTTCATCGTCTTCGACGACGCCGACCTCGACGGCGCCGTGGAGGGCGTGGTCGACGCCATCTGGTTCAACCAGGGACAGGTCTGCTGCGCCGGCTCGCGGCTGCTCGTGCACGAGCCGATCGCCGAGGCCTTCGTCCGCAAGCTGCGTGCGCGCATGGAGACGCTGCGGGTCGGGCCGCCGCTCGACAAGGCGATCGACGTGGGCACCCTGGTCGCGCCCGTGCAGCTCGAGCGGGTCCGGCGCCTGGTGGCGCTCGGCATCGAGGAGGGCGCCACCTGCCACCAGCCGTCCTGGGACGTGCCCGGTGGAGGCCTCTACTTCCCGCCGACCCTGTTCACCGACGTCGAGCCGGCGATGACGATCGCGCGCGAGGAGATCTTCGGGCCGGTGCTGGTGGCCATGACCTTCCGCACGCCCGACGAAGCGGTGGAGATCGCCAACCACACCCCGTACGGCCTGGCCGCGAGCGTCTGGACCGACAGCGTCGCCACCGCGCTCGACGTGGCGCCGGCGCTGCAGGCCGGCGTGGTGTGGGTGAACGCCAGCAACCTCTTCGACGCGGCCGCCGGCTTCGGCGGCTACAAGGAGTCGGGCTTCGGTCGCGAGGGGGGCCGCGAGGGCATGGCGGCGTACCTGGTCGACCGGGTCGAGCGCGCGCTCCCCGCCTACGCCGACGCCGAACTCGCGCCGCCCGCGGGTCCCTCCGAGCTGGGCGACGAGCCGTCCACGGGTGGTGGCCTCGACCGCACCCCCAAGCTCTACGTGGGCGGCAAGCAGGTGCGTCCCGACGGCGGCACCAGCTACCCGGTGCGCGGCGCGGACGGCCGCCATCTGGGCGAGGCCGGCTGGGGCAACCGCAAGGACGTGCGCGACGCCGTCGAGGCGGCCCGCAAGGCGACCAGTTGGGCCAAGGCGTCGGGCCACGCGCGCGCCCAGGTCCTGTACTACCTGGCCGAGAACCTCGATGGCGACACCGTGCGTTTCGTCGATCGGCTCCGCGACCTCACGGGCGCGGACGAGGCGGCGGCGCGCCGCGAGGTCGACACCGCCGTGCGGCGGCTCTTCACCTGCGCGGCCTGGGCCGACAAGTGGGACGGCGCGGTCAAGGGCGTGCCGGTGCGCGGCGTGGTGCTGGGGATGCACGAGCCCTGGGGCGTCGCGGCGGTCAGTTGCCCGGACGAGGCGCCGCTGCTCGCCTTCGTCTCGCTGGTGGCGCCCTTGCTGGCGGTGGGCAACCGCGTCGTCGCGACGCCGTCGCCGCGGTCGCCGCTCGCCGCGCTCGACCTGGTCCACGTGGTCGAGGCCTCCGATGTGCCCGCCGGGGCGCTGAACGTGATCACCGGCGACCGCGACGCGCTCGCCGCGACGCTCGCCGACCACGAGGAGGTGGCGGTGCACTGGTACGTCGGCAGCGCCGCCGGCAGCGCCGAGGTCGAGCGCCGCAGCGCCGGCAACCTCAAGGCCACCTGGGTGAACCACGGCCGCAGGCGCGACTGGTACGACCCGCAGCAGGCCGAGGGGCGCGCCTTCCTGCGCCGCGCGGTGCAGGTCAAGAGCGTGTGGGTGCCCTACGGGGCGTGATGCGATCGGCGGCGACGACCGTCGCACGTGCGCTACGCTTGGAGCATGAGCACCGTCGCGTCCCGGGAACTGCGCAACCGAACCCGGCAGGTCTTGGAGCGCGTCGAGGCCGGCGAGGACGTCTTCATCACCGTCGACGGCCGTGAGGTCGCGCGCGTGACGCAGGTCTCGCGCAAGCCCCGCTGGGTGCCGCGAGGCGCGTTCCTCGCCGATCTGCGACGGGTCCAGGCCGACGCGGGCCTCCGCGCCGACCTCGACGAACTCGCGCCCGATACCACCGACGACCTCGGTCCCCTCTGAACGCGGTGGCCGCGCCCCGGGGTCTCGCCGATACGTCGCTCTTCATCGCCCTCGAGACCGGGCGACCGGTCGCGGAGACCGCCATGCCGGAGCAGCTGGCGGTCTCGGTGGTGACGCTCGCAGAGCTCCGCGCCGGGGTCCTCGCTGCGCGCGACCTGGTGACGCGCGCTCGCCGCCTCGCCACCCTTGAGTACGTGCTCGGCCTCGACCTCGTCCCGATCGACGCGGCGGTCGCCGACGCCTGGGCCGTGCTGCGCGTCGCGCTCCGCGACCTCGGGCGTTCAATGAAGGTGAACGACGCGTGGATCGCGGCGACCGCGATCGCGCTCGGCGTGCCCGTGGTCACGCAGGATGACGACGTCGCCGACGCGCCGATGGTCGAAGTCGTGCGGGTCTGACGCCGTGCGGGACGCCCTGGCCATCGTCGACGAACCCCGTGGTGAAGCGTGCGTGCCGGTCTCGCCCTGCCCGTTCTCGACAAGCGCTCGACGACGCCGGCGCCCGGTTCCGCGCTAAAGTCGGGGCATGAGCCCTGACGCGCTCGCCGCCCGCTCGCTCGCGGCGCGGCCCGACGCCGAGGCCCGCCGTGGCTGAGGCCATCGCGAGCCGCGCCATCACGGTCGACAACGGCCGCGGCGAACGGCTCGCCGCGCGGCTCGACGTGCCCGCCGACGGGGCGCCGCGCGCGAGCGCGCTCCTCGCCCACTGCTTCACCTGCTCCAAGGACCTCAAGGCCTTGCGCAGCGTCGCCCACGCGCTCGCGGCCGAGGGGTTCGCCGTCCTGCGCCTCGACTTCACCGGGCTCGGGGCGAGCGAGGGGGCCTTCGAGGCGACGACCTTCTCGACGAACGTCGCCGACCTGGTGGCCGGCGCGCGCTGCCTTCGCGAGGAGGTCCCCGGGCCGCAGGTCTTCGTCGGGCACTCGCTCGGGGGCGCGGCCGTGCTCGCCGCCGCGCTGGTCTGTCCGGACGCGCGCGCCGTGGCCACGGTGGGCGCGCCGTCGGCGCCGGCCCACGTCGTCCACCTGCTCGAAGGCGGCCTCGAGGCCCTCGAACGCGACGGCCGCGCGCAGGTGGCCATCGGCGGGCGCCCCTTCACGGTGCGCCGCGAGCTGGTCGACGACCTGCGCGCCGCGCGCCTACCCGCCGCCGTGGCCGACCTCGGCCGTCCGTTGCTGATCCTGCACGCGCCGAGCGACCGCACGGTGGGCATCGACGAGGCGCGTCGGCTCTTCGAGGCGGCGCGGCATCCGAAGAGCTTCGTGGCGCTCGACGGCGCCGACCACCTCCTGAGCGACCCGCGCGACGCCGCGTACGTCGGCCGACTGGTGGCGGCGTGGGCGTCGCGCTACGTCCTCGACGGCCGCACGTGACCCTGCGGCTGGCGACGGCCGCGGCCTACGGACGTGGTCAAGCACCCGACCGACGCCCCGGCGGCACGTCCTTAGGCTCGCGCGACGGCGCCGGAGCGGCGCCCGACGAAGACGAAGGAGGCAGCGCATGACCGTGCACCCCTGGCACGTCCCGCGGTCCGGGCTCACGCAGCGCATGGGGGCCCGCGACCTGGGGACCTTCATGACGGTGTGCCCCGAGGTCCGCTACCAGCCCGGCGACGCGATCTTCCGGATCGGCGACCCGGCCGAGCAGCTCCACGTGGTGACCAAGGGGCAGGTGAAGCTCACGGTCGGCACGCCGCGGGGCCAGGAACGGATCCTGGCCGTCTGCGGGCCCGACGACCTGTTCGGCGAGGCCTTCGTGCTCGACCAGCAGGCGTACCGGGTCGACGCGATCGCCCTCGAGGAGACGGCGACCTGCCCCATGAGCCGCGACCAGTTCGCGCAGCTCGCGCAGCGCCTGCCGTCCTTCGCGGTGACCTTCGCGGGCGTCCTGGCCACCCATCTCTTCGAATGCCGCGACCAGCTCGGTCAGGCCTACGACCCCATCCGGGTGCGCGTCGCGAACGTGCTGTTGGCGCAGGCGGAGCGCTTCGGCGCCCCGGACGGCGACGGCTGGGTGCGCCTGCGGACGCGGCTGCGCCACGAGGAGATCGCCTCGATGGTGTCCGCCACCCGCGTGTCGGTCACGACCGCGCTGGGCGAGTTCCGCGAGATGGGCTTGATGCAGGGCACCCGCGGGCGCTACCGGTTGCGGATCGCCGGCCTCGCGGCCTTCGTCGACGAGGGGTGAGGCCGGGCTGGCGACGGCCTTGCCGGACGGCTGGGGCCGTCACTCTGCCTTGGCCGCGCGGCTGACGTACCAGAACGGCCACGCGACCAGCGCGAAGCCGCCCAGCATGTTGCCCAAGCCTGCGGGGACGATGTTCCAGCCGATCGCGGCGCCCCACCCCGGGCCCACGCCGAGGGCGTTGGCGAGGGCGAAGTAGCCCATGTTCGCGGGGCTGTGCTGGAGGTTCGCGGCGACGAACAGCGAGACCGCCAGGAACACCGGCACGTACTTGCCGACGATCGTGC
>JARGGE010000124.1 GCA_029210865.1 Trueperaceae bacterium | reverse complement strand
GGACGCGCCCGACCAGGACGTCGTTGCCGCCGCTCGCCTCGAGCGGCGTGGGGAAGCGGTTGGCCGCGCGGTCGTCGACCAGCGTCACGCCGGGCGCCGCCGCCAGCACCGCCCGCGCCTCGGCCTCGCTCACCGGGCGCGCGAACTCGGCGTGGATCGCCTCGGCGTGCGCCCGCACGACCGGCACCCGCACGCAGGTGGCCGAGAGCGCCAGGTCGGGGCGTCCGAGGATCTTGCGCGACTCGAGCAGCAGCTTGCGCTCCTCGAGGTTGTAGCCGTCGTCCCCCACCTCGGAGTCGTGGCTGAAGAGGTTGAAGGCGATGGGGTGCGGGAACTTGGCGGGTGCGGGCGCGGCGCCGCCGAGGACCGCGTGCGTCTGGTCGAGCAGCTCGTCGATGCCGGCCTGGCCGGCGCCCGAGACCGCCTGGTAGGTGGCGACGGTCGCGCGCGTGAGGCCGAAGGCCCGGTCGAGCGGCGCCAGCGCGAGGAGCGCGAGGATGGTCGAGCAGTTGGGGTTGGCGATGACGCCCTGGTGGCCGGCCACGGCCTCCGGGTTGACCTCGGGGACCACCAGCGGCACCCGCGGGTCGAGGCGCCAGGCGCTCGTGTTGTCGACGACCACCGCACCGTGCGCGGCCCAGGCCCAGGCGTGCGCCTTGGAGATCGCCCCGCCGGCGGAGGAGAAGGCGATGTCGACCCCGAGGTCGCCGTCGGCGGGCAGCGCGGCGACGGTGAGCTCGGCACCGGCGTAGGCGACGCGGCGTCCGGCGGAGCGCGGCGAGGCGTACAGCCACAGGTCGGCAGGCGCGACCGGTCGGCCCCCGATCCCGCGTTCGGCGAGCAGCTCGAGGAACTCTTGGCCGACGGCCCCGGTGGCACCCACGATGGCGACGCGCATGGCCACCGAGCCTAGCACGGCTTCGCGGGCCCGGGCGGTCGCGCGCCGCGGGGTCCGGCGGTGGACCGTCGCGGGCCCCGGCGGCGCCCGGGCGCGTGGGTAGACTGGCGCCCGTGGCCGCCCCCCCGCCCCTGCCCACACGCGCGCGCCGCCTCGTCGTCAAGGTCGGCACCAGCTCGCTCACCGACGCCGGCGGGCGCATCCATCCGCCCGCGATGTGGTCGATTGCGCGCGGCGCCCAGGTGCTCGCCGAGCAGCTCGGCGCGCAGCTGGTGCTCGTCTCGTCGGGGGCCGGCGCTGCCGGGCGCGCGCGCCTGAACCTGTCGCTGCCCCTCACGCTGCCCGACAAGCAGGCGGCCGCGGCGGTGGGGCAGGCGCTCTTGATGCTCGACTGGGAGCGGGCGCTGGCGCCGCGGCCGGTGGCGCAGCTGCTCCTGAGCGCCAGCGACGTCCAGGACCGCGAGCGCTACGTCAACGCCAAGAACGCGCTCGAGGCGCTGCTGCGTTTGAGCGTCGTGCCGGTGGTGAACGAGAACGACAGCGTGGCCACGGCCGAGCTGAAGCTGGGCGACAACGACACGCTCTCGGCCTGGGTGGCGTACCTGGTCGACGCCGACCTGTTGGTCGTCCTGACCGACGTCGACGGGCTGCACGACCGCGACCCGCGGCGATTCCCCGACGCCCGCCGCCTCGAGGTCGTCGAGGACCTCGACGCGCTCGTGGCCGAGGCCGGTGACCCGGGCTCGACGCGCGGGACGGGCGGCATGGTGACGAAGCTCCGCGCGGCGCGCATCGCCACCCGCGCGGGCATCGAGATGCTGGTGATCGGCGGGGGCGGCGCCGGCCTCGAGGCCCTGGCGCGCGGCGAGGTGCGCGGGACGCGCTTCGTGCCCAAGCGGACGACCTCGGCGCGCAAGGGGTGGATCGTCGAGCAGCCGATCCGCGGCCGCCTCGAGATCGACGCGGGGGCGCGGCGGGCGCTGGCGGCCGGGCGCAGCCTGCTGCCCTCGGGGCTGCTGGCCGCCTCCGGCGCCTTCGCCTTCGGCGACGCGGTCGAGGTGGTGCACGACGGGACCGTGGTCGCGCGGGGCCTGGTGAACTACCACCGCGACGCGGTCGACCGCATCCGCGGTCGCCAGACGCGCGAGATCGCCGACGTGTTGGGCGCGAAGGACTTCGACGAGGTCGTCCACCGCGACAACCTCGTCTGGCTCGACCCCTCTGGTAGCATGCACGCACGATGACGACCCGAACGCAGCTCACGTACGCCGCCGCCGGGATCGTGTTGGTGCTGGGCCTGCTCAGCCTCCTGAACCCGTGGCTCGCCGCCGGCATGCTCGGCTTCGAGCTCGTCGCCCCCCGGGCGGTCTCCGAGGTCCGCGCCACCTACGGCGCGCTCTTCGTCACGATGGGGGCGCTCCTGTTGTGGGCGCTGCCGCAGCGTCCGCGCGCCGCGCTGGTCCTCCGCGCCATGGGGCTCCTGTGGGCCGGCGTCGCGCTCGGGCGGATCGCCAGCATGACCATCGACGGCCTCTTCACCGTGGGCAACGTCGCCGGGCTCGCGGTCGCGCTCGTGCTCGCGGCGCTCTTGCTGTGGGGCGGCTTCGAGGTGCCCCCCACGGGGGCCGAGGTGCGCGCCCGGCGCGAGGTCGCCGCCGCGCGGCGCCGCGCCGACGAGGCGCGCCGCACCGGGGCGTCCCAGCGCGGCGCCGCCGATCGCGCGCCCGCCGCGGCGCCGACCGTTCCCGCCGCGAGCGACGACGGGCGGGCCGAGCGGTCGTGATCACGTCCGTCCCGGACGGTACCCGCTTCGTCCTGCCGGACGGGGCCGCGCGACGGGCCGACGTGGTCGACACCTTGCGCGACCTCTACCGCAGTTGGGGGTACGACCTCGTCGAGGTGCCCTCGCTCGAGCGCTACGACCCGGCGCATCCGCGCGCGGCCCAATCGTTCAAGCTCGCCGACCGCGACAGCGGCGTCCTGGCGCTGCGCAGCGACTTCACGCCGGCGCTGGCGGGGCTGGTGCGCAGCCACCACCCGGCCGTCGCCGGCGGGGCGCGCCGTCCGCTCCGCTTCTGCTACGCCGGGACCGTCTGGCACGCGATCGACCCCGAGCTGGCGCGCACGCGCGAGTTCACCCAGGTCGGCCTCGAACTGATCGGGGTCTCGAACGCCCGCGCCGACGCCGAGATCCTGCACCTCGCGCGCGCCTCCGTGCGCGCGGTGGGGTTGCGCCCGGTGCTCGAGGTCGGCAACCCCGGTTTCGTCCGGGCGCTCTTCGACGTCGCCGGGGTGCCGCGCACCGAGCGCGACGCGGTGGCGGACGCGATCGACCGCAAGGACCGCAGCGACTTGCGCGACCTGCTCGTGCGCGTGGGCCTCGACCTGGCCGACGGCGCGCCGGCCGCCGCGCTGCTCCAGGTGCCCGACCTCTACGGCGGCCGCGAGGTGCTCGACCACGCGCGCGCGGTGGCCCCCTGGCCCGAGCCGCTGCGCGAGATCGACCGCCTCGAGGGGGTGCTCGCCGAGTTCGAGGACGCGAGCGACCTGGCGCTCGACCTCGCGATGGCGCGGCGGCTGGCCTACTACACCGGCGTCACCTTCCGGGCCTACACCCCCGACTTCGGCCAGCCGCTCCTGGGCGGCGGTCGGTACGACGGTGCCCTCCTCCCGGCCGCGGCGGGCTTCTCGATCGGCGTCGAGCGCTTGATGCGCGCGATCCACGGCGTGCGGCCGGCCCCGGAACCCGCGCCGCAGGTGCTGGCCATCGACGATCCCGGGGCGCGGCGCCTGCGGGCGGGCGGCGTCCGCGTCGTGCGCGCGCTCCACGCCGACCGCGCGGGCGCCCTGGACGAGGCGCGCGCGCGCCGCATCCCCTACCTGCTCGCCGACGGGCGCCTCGAGGCGATCGCCGGCGACACGGGCGACCGCGCCCGCCTGGAGGCGCTGTTGGCGGGCCCGGCCGACGCGGCGAGCGCCGCGACCGGCGACCGCGACGGCGCGACGGCCGAGGGCGGCGCGTGACCGCGCCCGGCAAGCTCGTGCTGGCGCTCCCGAAAGGGCGCGTGAAGGACGAGAGCGTCGCGGCCTTCCGCGCGGCCGGCCTGAGCCTCACGGACGGCGGCGGCGACCGCGCGCTGCGCTACGACGCCGGCGACGCGGTCGTCATCGAGATGCGCAACGGCGACGTCCCCACCTACGTCGAGCTGGGGGTGGCCGACGCCGGCGTGGTCGGCAAGGACGTGCTGCTCGAGGCCGGTGCGCGGCTGGTGGAGCCGGTCGACCTCGGCTTCGCCGCCTGCCGCTTGTCGCTCATCCGCCCGCGCGGGGCGCACGGCACCATCGAGCGGGTCGCGTCGAAGTACCCGCGCCTCACCGGGGAGTACCTGCGCCGGCTCGGCAGCGGCGCCGAGGTGGTCAAGCTGACCGGGAACGTCGAGCTGGCGTGCCTGACGGGCCTCGCCGACGCGGTCGTCGACGTCGTGCAGACCGGCGCCACGCTCGCCGCGAACGACCTCGAGGAGGTCGACGTGCTGCTCCGCTCCAGCGCCCGCTTCGTGGTCAACCGCGCGGCGCTGAAGGTCAAGGGCGACGCGCTGCGCGGCCTGATCGACGCCCTGCGGACGCTGCCCGGCGCGTACTGAGCGTCAGCGCGCGGGGGTGGTCGCCGCGTCGAGCTCGGCCATCGAGACCTGCCAGTAGCTGCGCCGCTCGACCGGCGCCCCGGCCAAGCGCCGCAGCAGCGTGAGCTGGCCGATGTGGGTGGCCGCGTCGAGCAGCGGTCCCTGGAGCACCTGATGCGCGCCGACCGATCCCGACGGCGTGGGCTGGGCGCGGAAGAGGGCGTCGAGGGCGGCGAGGTCGTGGCGCCAGGCGGCGACCTCGGACGCCCAGTCGAGCGGCGGCGCCTCGTCGAGCTCGGTGCCCGCCCAGAGCGCGGCGGCGAAGCGCATCAGGCCCCGCACGTGGCGGACCAGCGCGAGCGGCGTGCGCGCGCCCTGACCGGCCTCGAAGGCGGCGAAGCCGCTCGGCGCGTCGCCGACGGCGTGCTCGAAGCGATCATCGAGCGTGACGAGGACGTGGCGGAGCGCGTCGGTCGACGTGTGGAGCGGAGCGGGCACGGGGGCCTCCTAGGGCGAGGGGTGGGGGACGGCCGATCGGAGGGTCAGAGCCAGCGGCGGCGGCGGAACCAGACGAGCAGGCCGAGGGTGATCGCGACCATGAGGCCCCAGACGGCGGCGTAGCCCCAGGGCCAGTAGAGCTCGGGCATGTGCCGGAAGTTCATCCCGTACACGCCCACCACGAAGGTCAGGGGCATGAAGAGCGCGGTGAAGACGGTGAGCACCTTGATGACCTCGTTCATGCGGTTGGCGACGCTCGCCGCGTACGTCTCCTGCAGGCTCCCGGCCACCTCGCGGAGGGTGTCGGTGGCGTCGAGCACGTGCATGGCGTGGTCGTGCACGTCGCGCAGGTCGGTGAGCACCACTGCCCCCAGCTCGGCGGGCGCGTCGCGGCGCAGGGCGGCGAGCAGCTCGCGGGTGGGCGAGGCCACCCGGCGCAGGTGCGCCAGCTCGCGTTTGAGCTGCACCAGGTGCTCGAGCACGCGCGGCGCCGACGCGTCGAGCACGCGTTCCTCGAGCCGCTCGAGCTGATCGGAGAGCGCCTCGAGCGCCACGAAGCCCTGGTCGACGATGCCGTCGAGCAGCGTGTAGGTCAGGTACCCGGCGCCGCCCTGCCGCATGCGCCCGCGACCGCGGCGCACCCGCTCGCGGACCGGTTCGAAGCGCTCGGTCGGGCGCTCCTGGAAGGTGACGACCAGGTCGCCGCGCACGACCACCGAGACCTGCTCGTCGCGCAGCGCCGGGGCGACGTCGCCGACCGCCGGCGCGACGTGCAGGGTCCGCAGCGCCAGGAAGAGGTAGCCGTCGAAGGGCTCGGCCTTCGGGCGCTGCCCCACGTGGGCGACGTCCTCGAGCGTGAGCGGGTGGAGGCCGAGCGCGAGGCCGAAGGCGCGCAGCACGTCGAGGTCGTGGACGCCGCCGACGTCGACCCACGTGACGCGGCCGGCCGGCTGGACCGCGGTCGCGGCGATGGCGTCGAGGCCTACCTGGACCGGCGCGTCGAGCCGCTCGTCGAAGCCGTCGGCGTCGTAGACGGTGACGTGGACCTTGACCTCGTCGTCGCGCTCGATGCCGGTGTAGACGAGCTCGCCCGGCTCGAGCCCCGCCTTGCGGGCGCTGGGGGCGAGCGGGGCGCGCACGCGCCGCGGACCGCGGCGGCGCGTCACGACGGCTCGGCCACGTCACCGGGGGCGCTCGCGTCGCGCGTCGGCGGCGCCGCCACGAGGTGCACCGCCAGCGGGGTGGACCCGGGCTGCAGGGTGCGCTGCGGGAAGGGGATCTCGATGCCCGCGGCGTCGAAGGCCTCCTTGACCTCGCGCGTGATCGTGTTGCGCAGCGTCAGCCAGTGCTCGCTCGCGGCCCAGACGGCGAAGAGGTAGTCGATCGACGACGCGCCGAAGCCGTCGGCGATCAGGAGCGGCGCCGGCTCGTCGAGGCACAGCGGGTTGCGGTGCGCGACGTCGAACAGCGTCTTCTGCACCAGGCCGAGGTCGGAGTCGTACGCGACGCCGATCCGCAGGTCGACCCGGCGGATGGGGAAGCGGTTGAGGCTGACGATCTCGCTCTTGACCATCGTCTCGTTGGGGATGCGCACGAGCAGGTTGTCGAAGGTGCGCAGCTTGGTCGAGAGCAGGTCGACCGAGATGACCTCGCCGGTTCGGCCGCCCACCGTGACGACGTCGCCGGGCTGCACGGCGCGCTCGAGGATCAGGAAGAGCCCCGAGATCAGGTTCGAGGCCGAGGTCTGCGAGGCGAAGCCGACCGCGACCGTGACGATCCCCGCGGCGCCCAGGAGCACGGTGAAGTCGAAGCCGAACTGGCGCATGGCCGAGATGGCGAAGAGCGTCAGCACCGTGTAGCTCGCGATGCGTGCGAGGAGCACCCGTTGGCCGGTCTCCAGCGTCGTGAGCGAGCGGTTCACGGCGAAGCGGACCGCGCGCGCGAGGATGGCGCCGGCGATCAGGTAGATCGCGGCGCGCGCCACCGACCACCACAGGTCGGGGTTGCCCAGCGCGGCGAGGAAGGCGAAGGTCTCGAGGCCGGGGTCGTCGGTCATCGCGCGTCCACCTTGAAGAGTCGGCTCACCGTCCGGCTGAGCGTCTGACCGAGCGAGGTCGTCGACCGCGGCGCCGCGAGCCGCTCGCCCTCCGCGGGGGTCGACGGGGTCGCCTTGGTCGTCAGGTCCTGGTCGGGTTCGCGGGTGAGCAGCACCCCGTCGGTCCACAGGCGCCCGTCGCGGTCGACGTGGAGCGCCAGGAAGGGCATCGGGACGACGATGCGCGCCACCTCCATGGGCGTGGCCGCCTGGTTCTCGATCGTCACCGGCGTCACGGCCCGGTGCGGCCGCAGCGGCAGGTCGGCGGCGTCCATGCGGGCGGCGGTGCGCACCGCGTAGCAGAGCTCGCCCTCGAGCTTCGACGGTCCGAACCAGGTGTCGGTCGGCCGTGCGGTCGGCAGCTCGGCGAGCACGACCGGTCCGGGGGCCGCCCGCCCGCGGCGCGGCCGCCGCACCTCGAGCTTCAGCGCCATCCACACGGGGGTGCTGGCGTAGAGCGTCACCCGCTCGCCGGGGGGCACGACCAGCGTCGTCTCGGGCCGCACGACCACCTGGCGATCGGCGAGCGCAGGGCTCACGACGATCGTGTCGGGGGTCTCGGCGAAGCTCAAGCGCAGGGTGGCGGGCTCGTCCGGCGGTGGGCCGGC
>JARGGE010000123.1 GCA_029210865.1 Trueperaceae bacterium | reverse complement strand
GTTCGCGGTCGCCGAGGTCGTCGACCGCGTCGCCGTCGGACGCGGTCCCATCGGTCGCGCTCGCGGCGCCGGCATCGGCGCCCTCGCCCGCCGCGTCGGTCGTGCTCGCCAACCACGCGCGGTAGCGCTCCAGGCCGGCGTCGATCTGCGCGGCGACCGCGATCGCCTGCTCGCCCAGGCCGCGCGAACCGTCGCGGACGGGGACGAACACGGCGCGCAGGGGCTGCTCGTCGTCCGCACCGCCCGGCGTGCCACCGCCGCCCTCCGCAGCGTCGCCGTTCGCGTCGGCGCTCGGCAGGAAGAGGCCGTACGCGACCGCGTCGCCGTCGGGGGCGTCGGCGCCGGGCACGTCGGCGGTCCAGGTGTCGGCCGTCAGCGCGTCGCCGTCGACGAGCCGCGGCGCCCGGCCATCGAGCAGCGCGCGGACGAAGGCGAACCCCCAGTAGCGGCGCGCGTACGCGTGCGTGCCGACGTCGGGGTCGAGATCACGGTTCGGCGTCATGCCGTGCAGCAGCACCACCAGCGTGGGCCGCTCGGGGCCGAAGGGGAAGGGCTCCGCGTCGGGGCGGGCGGCGAACGGTGCCTCGAGCGGCCAGACCGGTACCTCGGGCGGGGTCGCCAGCGTGCCGACCGCCTCCGTCAGCAGCTCCGCGGCGGCGTCCGTCGCGCGCCGCTGCGCCCACCAGGTCCCCGCCGCGACGACCGCGGCCGCCCCGATCACGATGGCGATCCACATGCGCCACCTCCGTCCCGAACGCTTCGGCGCGCGTCCGTCCCGGCCCGCCATGGCTCAGCCCTCGGGGGCCGCCCTGGGCGGTAGCTTCTTGCCGGGGTTCATGATCCCGGCCGGGTCGAGCGCGTCTTTGATCGCCCACATCAGGTCGACGGCGTCGCCGTGCTCGGCGCGCACGTACGGCAGCTTGCGCCAGCCGACGCCGTGCTCGCCGGTGGACGTGCCGCCGGCCGCCAGCGCCAGCGCCACGAGCTCACCGTAGGCGGCGTCGACGCGCTCGCGCGCGGCGGGGTCGTCGGGGGGGAAGAACAGGGTGAGGTGGAAGTTGCCGTCGCCCACGTGCCCGATGGCGTAGCCGGGCACCGCGAGGCGCTTGATCGCCGCCACCGAGGCGTCGATGACCTCCGCCAAGCGCGAGACGGGCACGGCCAGGTCGGTGATCAGGTTCGCCATGCCGGGGTGCGCCGCCACGAAGGCGTAGTACGCCTGGTGGCGCGCCGTCCAGAGCGTCGCCAGCGCCTGCGGGTCGGTTGCCTGCTCCGCGGCCGCGGCGGCGTGGTCGCGCGCGAGCTCCAGCGCGACGTCGGCGGCGCGGCGCACCGCGTCGGCGTCGCCGTGGAACTCGAGGAAGACGGTGGGCACGACGGGCAGGTCGAGGCCCAGGTGGCGGTCGATCGCGCCGATGGCGGGCGCATCGAGCAGCTCGCAGCGCGCGACGGGCGCGCCCGACTGGATGAGCTCGGTCACGTAGGCGACGCAACCGTGGACGTCGGCGAAGGCGACCCGCGCGCCCATGGTGGCCTCCGGGCGCGGCACCAGACGCACGGTCAGCTCGGTGATCACCCCCAGCGTCCCCTCGGCGCCGCACAGGAGCTGCGTGAGCGCGTACCCCGAGGACGACTTGGGCGCCCGTCCGCCCGTGCGGACCACGCGCCCGGTGGGGGTGACCAGCTCGAGCCCGAGCACCAGGTCGCGGGTGACGCCGTAGCGGACCGCCATGGTGCCCGAGGCGTTCGTCGAGGCCATGCCGCCCAGGCTCGCCTCGGCGCCCGGATCGACCGGGAAGAAGAGCCCGGTGGCGCGCAGGTGCTCGTTGAGCCGCGGGTAGGTGACGCCGGGTTGCACCACGGCGAGGAAGTCCTCGCCGGCCACCTCGAGGATGCGGTCCATGCGCGTGACGTCGAGCGAGATGCCCTCCTCGAGCGGCACGGTGTGCCCCTCGAGGCTCGAGTTCACGGCCACCGGGGTCACCGGCGTGCGGGTGGCGTGCGCGAGCTCCAGGACGGCGCGGACGTCCTCGGTCGATTCGGGGTACACGACCACGTCGGGGCGCCGCTGGCGGTCGGAGGATTCGCCGCGGGCGCGCAGGTCGAGCGCGCTGTCGGAGAGGTCGAGCTGGTCGGGACGCAGCAGCGCGCGAAGGCGCGGGAGGACGGTCGGGTCCATGCCCTCAGTCTCCCACGCCGCCGCCGCGGTCGGCGCGCGGCGACGGCGCCGCAGGGGTCAGTTCTTCTGGGCGCTCGACCGGTCGATCAGGTCCTGCACGCTCGGCACCTGGCCGGCACGCAGCACGTCGAGGGCGGGGCCCGACGCGAGGTACGCCTTGAGCAGCTCGAGCGCGTGCAGCACCGCGTCGGCCTCCTCGTCGTCGAACAGCACGAGCTCCTCGCCGGACGGGAGGTGGGCGACCAGCTCCGCGTACGCGGGCGTCGCGCGCCCCTCGTCGATCGCGTCGGGGTCGGTGTCGTCGGAGTAGACGTCGAGCACGTCGATGAACTCGACGGCGTCGATGTTGAGGAGCTGCTGATCCGCCGTGAGCATCCAGGTGGCCATACGGCGATGCTACCCCGCGGTCGCCGCCCTGGCTCGCCGCGGGGCGTCGTTCAGACACCGCGCTGCGCGCGCGCCGCCGCCCGTTGCGTTCGCCAGAGCCCGGCGAGGGCGGCCGCGACGGTCGCCGTGAGGTCGCGCCCGTGGTGCTCTTCGCTGGGCCAGGTGTCGCTGGGGCGCTCGCCCTCGTGGCGCTCGAGCCGCAACCCGAGCGTCGACCGCGGCGGGTAGCCCGGCCACGACGTCCCGGGCGCGGCCTGCAGGGCCCCTTCCAGGTAGCCGTCGAGCGGGAGGCCGCGGAGATGGCTGCCGAGGAACGCGGTGAGGTGATGCTGGAGCACGTTGACGATGCGGCGGGTGTCCCAGACGGGGTCGGCGTAGCGCCACCAGGCGTCGTGGCCGGCGGTGGCGAGCGCGTCGGGCGGCGGGTTGTTGCCGACGTTGTGGCGCGCGTGCTCGAAGGTCAGCAGCCAGCGGTCGGCGGACGAGGCCCCCTCGAAGACGCGCCGGATCGCGCGATACTCGGCGATGTCGTCGTCGCTGCCCGCGGCCAGGAAGAGCGGCGTGGTCACGCGCGCGAGCGCGGCGTCCGACCAGATCCGCTCGCCGCCCCAGGGGGCCAGCAGCACCGCCGCCTTGACCCGCGACGTGACCCCGTCGACCAGGTCGTCGTAAAACGGGTCGCCCGCGACGAGGTCGGCCACCAGCTCGCGCCGCAGCGGGTCGGCGAGGAAGGGGTCGGCGAAGGCGGCCTCGCCGAGGCCGGCGCCGAGCGCCAGCAGCGTCCCGTAGCCGCCCATCGAGAAGCCCACGAGCGCGGTGCGGGCGGTGTCCCAGACGTGCGCCAGGAGGGGGTGGCGGCGTTCGAGGTCGGCCGCGACGCGCACCGCGAGGGCGAGGTCGAGCGGGCGGTTGCGCAGCGTCGACAGGAAGTCGCCGCGGTCGGCGTACGTGCTGTCGGTGTGGTCGAGCGCTAGCACCGCGTACCCCTTGCTCGCGAGGTTTTCGCCGAGCCACGACAGGTGCACGCGCGACCCCAGGTAGCCGTGGCTGACGATGACCAGCGGACACGGGCCGAGGTCGCGGGCCGGCTCGGCGTCGCGCGCGGCGCGGCCCGGGAAGCGGAACGGGCGCGGCGCGGCGTCGGCGTCGTGGGCGGTGGGTTCGAGGTGCTCGAGGTATCTGGTGGTGCCGGCGTGGCGGGCCGGGTACCAGACCTCGGCGTCGAGCTCGCGGGTCGCGCGCACCGGTTCGCCCCCGGCCAGCGAGCCGAGCACGTCGATCTGGTAGGGGTTCGTGAGCCGCAGGGTGGTCACGCCGACCGGGTGCGGACCGCGCGGCGCGAGCGCCGGCGCGCCCGGGAGGGCGTCGCCGGGGACGTAGGCGGGGAGGTCCATGCCGCACCGTATCGCGCGCGCGTCACGGGGCCGTCAGCGGGGGCGACGCGGTCCCACTAGGAGCGCCGGTCGAGTCGGTCGCGCGGGCGCGGCTACGGCGTTCGTTCGAGGTGTCCGACTAGCTGCGCCGGTCGAGTCGGTCGCGCACACCGTCCGCGACGAACTGGAAGGCCAGCGCCGCGGTGGCGAGCACGAGCCCCGGTCCGAGCGCGGCCCAGGGCTGCCGCGTGAGGAAGGCGCGCGCGTCCTGCAGGACGTTGCCCCAGGACGGAGTCGGGAGCGGCACGCCCAGGCCCAGGTAGCTGAGCGACGCCTCGACGAGCAGGAAGGCCGCGGCGGTCGAGGCGGCCTGGACCGCGAGGGCGCCGGCGAAGTTCGGGAGCGCGTGGCGGAAGAGCAACCGCACGTGCGAGGCGCCGAGGGCGATGCCGGCGGTCACGTAGTCGCGCTGCAGCTCCTGGCGGGTGAAGGCGCGGGTGAGGCGGAAGTAGAGCGGTGAGCCCGCGACCCCGAGCGCCGCGATCGTCTGACCGACCCCGCCGCCGAGCATGGCCACCAACAGCAGCACGAGCAGGAAGCCGGGGAAGGCGAGGAGCGCGTCGAAGGCGCGCGTCAGGACGACGTCGACGGGCCCGCGCAACCCGGCCGCCGCCAGCCCCGTGACCAGCCCGACGGTGAGGGCGAGCAGCGTCGCGGCGCCGGTGATGACGAGCGAGACGCGGCCGCCGGCGAGCGCGCGCGCGAAGACGTCGCGGCCCAGGTTGTCGGTGCCGAGCCAGTGCTCCGCTGAAGGGGTCGCGAAGCGCGCGCGGTAGTCGGGCTCGATGGGGTCGTACGGCACCAGCTCGGGCCCCACCAGCGCCGAGAGCACGACCAGCGCGAGCAGCCAGGCGCCGACCGCGCCGCGCGACCAGCGGCGCCGCCTCACGCGTACTTGAGCCGCGGGTCCGCGGCCACCTGGGCGAGGTCGGCGAGCCAGTTGACGAGCACGTAGACGAGCACCGCGACGATCGTCACGCCCTGCACCACCGGGTAATCGCGCGCCGAGATCGAGCCGAGCAGCGTCAAGCCCAGCCCGGGCAGCCCGAAGACCTGCTCGACGACGATGGTGCCGGTGAGGAGCCCGCCCAGCTCGAGCGCGAGCAGCGGCAGCAGGCCGGGCAGCGCGTTCGCGGCGACGTGGCGGGTGAGGGCACGCGCGCCGACGCCTTTCGAACGGGCGGTGCGCACGTAGTCGGCGTGCAGCTCTTCGAGCAGCCGCGCGCGCGTCAGGCGCGCGAGCTGCGCGGCGCGCGGGATGGCCAGCGTCACGGCGGGCAGCAGCAGGTGCCAGGCGCGCACGCCGGCGCCCCCCTCGGTGGGGTAGCCGATGACGGGGAACCAGCCGAGCTCGACCGCGAAGACCAGGATGAGCAGGAAGCCGAACCAGAACTCGGGGAGCGACAGCCCGACGGTGGTGAAGGCGAGCACGCCGCCGTCGGCGGGGCCGCCCGGCCGCCGGCCCGCGAGCAGCCCGAGCCCCAGCCCGGCGATCACCGAGAGGGCGAAGGCGAGGCCGGCCAGGGCCAGGGTCACCGGCACCCGGTCGCCGATCACCTGCGCCACCGGGCGCCGCTCACGGATCGAGTCGCCGAGGTCGCCGCGGGCGAGGTCGCCCCACCAGGCGGCGAACTGCACCGCGATCGGGCGGTCGAGCCCGAGTTGGCGGCGCAGGGCGTCGACCTGCTCGGCGCTCGCCTCGGTGCCGCCCAGGACCGCGGCCGCGTCACCCGGGAGCGCGCGCATCGCCACGAAGACCAGCGACAGCACGAGCAGCAGCGTGCCGACGAGGCTCAGGAGCTGGACGGTCAGGGATCGGAGCACCGGGGTCCAGGGTACGCGGGGCGCGGGGCGACGGTCGCGGGGCCGAGCGCCTCGGGGCCGAGCGCCGCGCGGCCCGACGCCGGGAGGGGCGTCGGGCCGCGGGGCGGGCCGGGGTCAGCGAACGGTGACCGAGCGGAAGTCGTAGGTGTCGAGCAGCGGGGTCACCCAGAAGCCCTCGACCGCCGCGGTGCGCGCGTGGGTCGACAGCGCGGTGCCCAGGTAGGCGAAGGGCGCGTCGTCGTGCATGCGGGTGAGCGCCTGCGCGTAGAGCGAGGCGCGGGTGGCGGGCTCGCTGGTCACGGCGGCGCGGTCGATCCAACCCGCCACCTCGAGGTTGTCGTAGCCGGAGTACGTGCGGTCGGCGTGGCCGTAGCCGTTCAGGCGCCCGGTGGGGTCGAGCTTGCCCGTGTGGCCGATGACGGTCATGTCGAAGTCGCGCGGTCCGCCGTAGACCTCGCCCAGCCAGACGCCCCACTCGACCACGCGGATCTCGGCGTTCACGCCGACGTCGCGCAGCATGTCCTGGATGATCTGGCCGGCGGTCACGTGGACCTCGTAGGGCTGCGGCAGCGCCAGGTCGATCGTCCAGTCGTCGGGGACGCCCGCGGACGCCAGCAGCGCGCGCGCCTGCTCGGGGTCGTAGCCGTAGGGCTCGAGGAAGTCCGGGAGCCAGGGGCTGCCGGACTCCATGAAGGTGGCGCCGGGGATGCCGCCGCCGTAGGCGACCTCGAGAACCGTCTCGGCGTCGATCGCCAGGTTGAGCGCGCGGCGCACGCGGGCGTCGTCGAGGTACGGGCGCCGGTTGTTCAGCGTCGCGACCAGGACGGTGCCCGACGGGCCCTGCACCAGCTCGAGGGCGGGGTCGGCACGCACGACGTCGAAGTCGACGGGCGAGATGCCGGTGGCGAGGTCGAACTCGCCGCTGCGCAGGCCTTGGAGCTGGACGGCGGAGTCGGCGACGAAGCGGAGCGTGACGCCGTCGATCACGGGGGTGCCCTGGAAGTAGTCCGGGTTGGTGATCAGCCGCAGGTACGCGTCGCGCACCCACTCGACGAAGACGAAGGGACCGGTGCCCACCGGCTGGTTGCCGAAGTCGTGGCCGGAGGCCAGCTTCTCGCTGGGCAGGATCGCGCCCCAGCCCGAGGCGAGCGAGGCGAGCAGCGCCGGCGCCGGCGCGGAGAGCGTCAGCACGACCGTCGCGGCGTCGGGGGCGGCGATCGCCTCGATCATGGTGAACTCGTCGCGCTTGGGCGAGCCCTCGGCGGCGAGGCGCTCGAGGCTGGCGACGACGTCGGCGGCGTCGAGGAGGGTGCCGTCGTGGAAGCGGATGCCCTCGCGCAGCGCGAAGGTCCAGGTGAGGCCGTCGAGCGAGGTCGTGTACGAGGCCGCGAGCGAGGGGACGATGGCGCCGTCGCGGGCGACCTCGACGAGGGTGTCGTAGATCGACTTGGTCGACTGGAAGGCCGACGTGGCCGACGTGACGTGCGGGTCGAGGGTGTCGGGCTGCGCGGTGGTGGCGACCGTGACCGAGCGAGCGGTCGCGGCGCCGACGAGCAGCAGGGCGAGCAGAAGGGCGAGGCGTCTACGCATGCGTGTCCTCCGTGGGGGTGGCGAGCCGCTCGATGGCGACCGCGAGGGGGCCTTGGGCGTGCACGAGCACCGCGCCGAGGGCAACGGGGCCGTCGGCGACGCGGCTGGGTCCGGCGAGCGGCAGGCGGTCGCGGTACGCGTCCACGAACACGTCGGGGTCGTAGCCCTGCATGCTCGCGGCGGGCCCGGTCATGCCGACGTCGGTGACGAAGGCGGTGCCGCGCGGCAGCAGCCGCGCGTCGGCCGTGGGTACGTGGGTGTGGGTGCCGAGCACCGCGGTCACGCGGCCGTCGAAGGCGTACCCGAAGACGGCCT
>JARGGE010000122.1 GCA_029210865.1 Trueperaceae bacterium | reverse complement strand
CGACGCGATCCGGGCGCGGCAGCAGGCGGAGCGCGACGGCCTCGCCGAGGTGGCGCACGAGCTGGCGGCGCCGCTGACGGTCGTCGCCGGCCAACTGCGGCAACTCGCGTCCGAGCGCGCCGGCGACCCGCGGGTCCGGGCGGCGCGCGACGCCGCCGACGAGCTGCTGCACACCAGCCAAGACCTGCTGACCCTGGCGCGGGGCGAGCTCGAGCGCGCGCCCGAGGTCAGCCGGGTCGACCTCGCGGACGTCGCGCGCTCCGTGGTGGACGCGTACCCCGGCGTCGCGTGGCTGGACGGCGACGGCGACGCGCGCGTCTTCGCCCAAGCCGATCGCCTGCGGCAGGTGGTGCGCAACCTGGTGCGCAACGCCGTGCAGGCCGCGGGCGCCGAGCGCGTGCGGGTGCGCGTGGCCGGGGGCCGCGACGAGGTGCGCCTCAGCGTCGCCGACGACGGCCCCGGCATCCCGCCCGACGTGCTGGCGCACGTCTTCGAGCGCTTCGTCAGCGGCCGCCCGGGCGGCGTCGGCGTCGGCCTGGCGGTGGCGAAGCGCATCGTCGACGCCTTCGACGGCCGCATCGAGGTGCGTTCGGTGGCGGGGCAGGGCACCGCCTTCGAGGTGGTGCTGCCGGGGTGGGCCGCGCAGGTGGAGGACGTCGCCGGGGACGGTTGACTCCGGGCACGCAGCGCCGAGGCGTCATCATGGAGTCGAACCTCGGGCTCGGCCCCTGGGGGTGCCCCATGCGTGCCGCGTTCCTCCGTCCCGTGCTTCGGTCCCTGCTCGTCCTCGCCCTCGGGGCGGCCCTCGCCGCCTGTGGGGGCCCCACGCCGAGCACGATCGACGTCGAAGGACGGGTGGTCGGCTCGGTGGGCGAGCCGCTGGCCGGCCTACGGGTCCACGCGGGCGGCGCGGTCGCGACGACCGATGCCCTGGGCAGCTTCCGCCTCGAGGGCGTGCGCGTCCCGTACACGATCGTCGTCGCGTCGACCGACGGCGACGGGTGGGTCCACGCCTTCGAAGGGCTCGACGACCCGATCCCGGTCCTCGCGCCCCTGCTCGACGATCCGCCCCTGGTCGCCGGCACGGTGCGGGGCGATGCCTGGGGAGGCGCGCCCGTCCCGGACGGCCACCAGGTGCTCGTCTGCGCCGAGGGCGTGAGCGTCCCGGTGTGGGGGTGCGCCCGCGTCGGCGCGGGCGCGGTCGGGTACCTCCTGCAGGTCGCGTGGACCGGCAGCGCGGCGGCGAACGTGCGCCTCCACGCGCTCTGGATGGTGGTGGACGGCCTTGGATGGCCGCTCGGGTACCCCGGGTACGCGACCGCCGAGGTGGTGGTCGCGTCCGAGGCGACGACCGTACGGGACCTGGACGCGACCCCGCTCGTCGGGCCCACCGCCCCGGTCATGGTCTCCGTGAGCGCGCTCGGCGGGTCGTTGGCGTTCGTGACGTTGGCCGCCGACGTCGGCGGAGCGGTGGCGATGCCGGTGTACAGCGGCCCCTGGCCGGTCGGACCGGTCGACGCGCTGCTGCCGCCGGCGACGATCGCCCCGCGCGCCCAGGTGGTCGCGCTGGCGACCTTTCCGCCGGGGGGCGACGCCGTCGGCTGGGCGACCGGCGACGCCGGGGCGCCGCTGACGCTCGCGTTGGACGCGCCGCCGCGGCAGCTCGCCCCCGTCGAGGATGCCGTCGGCGTCACCCCCTCCACCCCGTTCACGCTCGAAGCCGGGCCCGCCGCCGCGTTCCGCTTCGCCTGGTCGCCGACGAACGGTACGGTCGGGCCGTCGGCGCGCGTCACCACGACGTCCGAGACCGTCCGCCTGCCCGACCCCACACCCTTCGGTCTGGCGTACCCCGCCGGCGGCGACTACCTCCGGTCGGTCATTGGCTACGAAGCGCCCACCTCCACCGGCGTCGGTGTGGGTTACGTGGAGCTCGTCGCGCTGTACGGGTTCGGTGGCGCCCCCTTGGAGGGCGACGCCCGTTCCGCCACGAGCGGGACGCGCATGCTGACGCTCGCGCCTTGAGCCGCATGGGAGCGCCGCACCCGTCTTAGGGGAGCGCCGCGTACCCGCCGCAGATGGCGTTCTCGATCGCCGCGCCGTCTTCGATGAGCGCCGTCCAGACGAAGAACGGGTTCGCGTCCGGCGCGCAGAAGGCGCCGCCGTCGAGCGCCGCGAGCTCGTCGCCGAGCGCGGGCATGGCGGCGTCCTTGCCGCTGGCGTCGCCGGATTGGAAGCCACCGCGCACCGCCGCCGGCATCGCGAAGCCGGTGGTCGCGCGGTGGCCAGCGAGCCGGACTCGCCCAGCACGTAGTCGTCGCCGCGGGTCGCTGCGACGTCGACCTCGAACGCGGTCGAGGTCAGCGGCACGACGCCGATGGCGGGGTCACTGGGGTCGGTGCTGCCCTTGGTCGCCCACGCGAAGGCGCCGATCGTGCCGTAGTCCTGCCACGGGTTGGTCCCGGAGGGGTCGGCACCGTCGTCCAGGTCGTACGCGAAGGGCGTCATGTCGAAGGGTCCCGCGCCGACGTTCGTGAGCACGAACACGTCGAACGCGAAGCGAGCGTCCGTGCCCGCGCCCGGGACGAGCACGTGGCGGGCGACGCTCGCGCCCGTCGGGGCGCTCGTCGCGGCGCACGACAGCACGACGGTGCCGTCGCTGTACTCGCGCACCGTGCCGGTGTCGAAGCCCAGGTGGGCATCGAAGACGCCGTCGAAGTACCCGAGCTGGCTCCCGTCCCAGGCGTCGCCGAGGGGCGGATCGACGAAGACGGCTTCCTCGAGGCCGTACGGGCAGGTGAGGCCCCACACCACGCCGTCGAGGTCGGCGGGCACGAAGGCGGGTCGCGCGCCGCCCGCGAGGTAGGGGTAGATCCCGTTGTAGAGGTCGTCGCTGTAGCCGCCGACGTCGGGCATCGTCCGGAGGAGCGCGGCGCCGTCGGCGGTCCCGCCGACGAAGACGCCGAAGACGCCGGGCGTCGTGGCCACGAGGGTGGGGTGTGGGATCTGGGTGTCGCCTGGGCTGCACGCGGCGACCAGCGCGAGCGTGGCGACGAGGGCGAACGCGCCGAACCGACCGAGGGCTCTCCGTAGGTGCGTCATGTCACGCGTATGCGCCTCGCCCGGCTCGAAGGGTGCCGTCACCGCCGCCGGGTCGAGTCCGGCGGCGTGGTACCCTCGAGTCGACCCCGTGCGACCATGGATACCGTCCAGCACGCGCTTCATGCGTCCGGCACGCAGAGAGGACCCACCATGCCCCGAACCTTCGGCCACCTGATCGCCGGCAAGGAAGTCGGCAGCCCCACCACCTTCGAGAGCCGCAACTCGAGCGACCACGCCGACGTCGTCGGCGTCTTCCCCGAGGCGACGCGCGAGCAGGTCCGCGAGGCCTGCGACGCGGCGCGCGCGGCGTTCCCCGGCTGGTCGGCGACGCCCGCCCCCGTCCGCGGCGAGCTGCTCGGTCGCCTGGGCGAGGCGCTCGCGCGCGAGAAGGAGGCGCTGTCGCGCCTCGTGAACCGCGAGATGGGCAAGACCCTCAAGGAGGCGCGCGGCAGCGTGCAGGAGGCGATCGACACCTGCCGCTTCTTCCAGAGCGAGGGGCGGCGGCTCTACGGTCAGACGGTCCCCTCCGAGATGCCGAACAAGGAGCTCTTCACGTACCGCCGCCCGCTGGGCGTCGTCGGCATCGTCACCGCCGGCAACTTCCCGATCGCGGTGCCGTCGTGGAAGATCGTGCCCGCGCTCGTCACCGGCAACACGATCGTCTGGAAGCCGTCCGAGGACGCGCCCATGGTGGCCTACGCCTTCGCCAAGCTGATCGAGGAGGCCGGTCTGCCGTCCGGCGTGCTCAACGTCGTCTACGGCGGCGGCAAGGGGGCCGCGGGCGAGTTCCTGGTCGACGCGATGGACGAGGGGCGGCTCGACAAGTTCGCCTTCACCGGCTCCACCGCGGTGGGGCGGCACGTGGGCGAGGTGGCGGGGCGCAACCTGTTGCACCCGACGCTCGAGCTCGGCGGCAAGAACCCGCTCGTCGTCATGCGCGATGCCGACCTCGACAACGCCGTGCAGGGCGCGCTCTTCAGCGCCTTCGCCACCGGCGGCCAGCGCTGCACCTCGGCCGGCAACGTCATCGTCGACGCGCCGATCCACGACGCCTTCGTGCAGCGCTTCCTGGCCGCCGTCGCCGGCGTCCGCATCGGCGACCCGGTCAAGGTGCCCGACGTGCTGTACGGGCCCTTCATCAACCAGCGCTTCTTCGAGCACTGGCTCGCGCACCACGACCTGGGCGCCGCCGACGGCGCGACCAAGCTGTACGGCGAGGGACGCATCCTTCCCGGCAACCTGCCCAAGGGCTGGGTGGGCACCGACCCCGAGGCGGCCTACTACGGCTGGCCGACCGTGTGGGGCGACGTCACGCCCGACATGGCGATCTTCCAGCAGGAGACCTTCGGCCCCACGATCAACCTGGTGAAGGTCGACGGCATCGACGAGGCGATCGACGTCGCCAACGCGGTCGACTACGGCCTCTCGAGCGCCGTCTACACGATCAACCGCGACTGGGCGTACCAGTTCAAGAGCCGCATCCAGGCGGGCATGACCTCGATCAACAACACGACGAACGGCGCGGAGGCGCACCTGCCCTTCGGCGGCGTCAAGGGCTCGGGCAACGGCACCCGCGAGTCGGGCATCTGGGTGCTCGAGGCCTACACCTACTGGCATGCCGTGAACGACGACGTCTCGGGCGTGCTCCAGTTGGCCCAGATGGACACGGCGTACGTGGAGCCGAAGGCGGCCGTCGACGTCGCGAAGCTGACCTGAGGGCGCGCGCCCCGGCGCCCGCGGGTGCGTGGCGCCGGGGCGAGGCGGCCTCGCCCTGCTAGGCTCCCGGCATGCGCCGCGCCCTGCTCGCCGTCCTGATCGCCGCGTCCGTCGCGACCGCGGCGGCGCAGGTCTGCACCACCGAGCTGCAGGGTGCGCTGCCCGGCGTGGGCGCCAGCCCGGGCCAGGTGGCGGCGGCCCTGTTCGCGCGGGCGGTGCAGCTGGTCGAGCCGGCGCTGCCCCCGCTCCGCGGGGGCGACGGGCCGGTGGCCGGTGCTGGGGCGGCGGCCGAGGCGGTCACCTACCTGCATCGCCGCCACCTCCTCCCCGACGGCTGGACGCCCGAGGCGCACACGCCCGAGGCGTGGGCGGCGATGCTCGCGCGCTTCCTCCACGGCTACCGCCTCGACCCCATCGACACCACCGGCGCCGACACGCGCGCGATGCTCCAGGAGGCGGGGCGCGCGGTCGCCGCGGCGGGGGCGGCCGTGCGGCCGCTGCCGGTGTTCGCCATCGACGGCGACCGGCGCGTCACGCTCTTCGTCGTCATCTGGAACTGGACGCCGCAGCCCCGGCTGCTGGTGTTGCGCCCGCCCGAGGGCCTGGTGCTCGGCCCCGACGGCGGCCGCGCCGACGCGGCCGCGGTGCTCGCCGCGATGGGGACCTGCGCGGTGACCTTCGAGCCGTACGCCTACGCCGACGAGGACGTCGCGCTGCGGCTCTTCGTCGACCAGGCGGGGCGCTCGACGCTGACCGTGCTCGGCACCGACCCCCCCGCCACCGACCTGGCCTCGCCCTTCGAGGGCGACGAGGTGGTCGAGGTGCTCACCTTCCGCCACCCGGCGCTCGCGGGCGTGGACGCGCTCAGCGTCTCGATCGACGGACCGTCGTTGGGGGTCGGCGCGGCGCTGTTCGTGCTCACGAACGTGCGCACGAACGCCGGCCTCGGCGACGTGCAGCGCGCGCTCGCGCTGCCTTGAACCCTCGCCGAGGCCACCGACGCGTCGGCGCGGGCCGCGATCGGGTTCAGCGCCCGAAGCGCCGCTGGCGTTGCTGGAACGAGCGCAGCGCGCGGAGGAAGTCGATGCGCCGGAACTCGGGCCAGTAGGCGTCGCAGAAGTAGAACTCGGCGTAGGCCGACTGCCACAGCAGGAAGCCCGACGAGCGCACCTCGCCCGACGTCCGGACCACGAAGTCGGGGTCGGGCACGCCGGCGGTGTAGAGGTGGCGGCCGATGTCGGCGGCGTCGAGCGTCTCGGCCGCCGTCGCCAGGTCCTCGCCGGCGTCGGCGTGGGCGCGCAGCGCCGCGCGGACCGCCGCCACGATCTCCTCGCGCCCGCCGTAGCCGAGCGCCACGTGCAGGTGCAGCCGGTCGTAGCCCGCGGTGGCCGCCTCCATCGCGCGGAGCGCCGCCTTCGAGTCCTCGGGGAAGTCGTCGATGTCGCCGATCACGCGCACGCGCACCTGGTTGCGGTGCAGCTCGGTGTCGGCGAGGAACTCGCGCGCCTGCGCCGCGAACAGCCGGTGCAGGTGGGCGACCTCGTCGGGGTCGCGGCCGCGGTTGTCGGTGGAGAAGCCCCACAGGGTCACGTGCTGGATGCCGAGGTCGAGGCACCACGCGAGCACGTCGCGCGCCTTGCCGGCGCCGTAGTCGTGGCCGGCCTTGGCGTCGAGGCCCAGCGCCCGGGCGAAGCGGCGGTTGCCGTCCATGATGATGCCCAGGTGCTTGGGGACCGGGCCGCTGCGCACCTGCGCGAGCAGCCGGCGCTCGTACAGCCAGTACAGGCCCCGGTTCCACCAGCGCCAGGCGGTCACGCGCCGGTCGGGGGCGTGCGCCGGGGCGGACGCGGGCTCGGGCGTCGCCGGGACCGGCGTGGGCTCGCGCGGCGTCGGGTCGGACGCGGCGGGGGGCGAGGCGGGCATCTGCCGTGAGCGTACCGCTCCGCGCTCGGGCTCGTCGCGCCCCGTCAGCCGCCGAAGGGGGTCCGGAAGGTCGCGAAGGCGGGCCAGCGTGCGTCCTTGGGCGAGGTCGCGACCGGCGCGCCCGCGTCGGGCCAGGCGATCGCCAGGTCGGGGTCGTCCCAGCGCAGGCCGCCCTCGGCCCCCGGCGCGTAGCCGGCGTCGACCTTGTAGACCACGTCCGCGACGTCGCTCAGGACCAGGAAGCCGTGCGCGAAGCCGGCGGGCACCCACAGGTGCTCCGGGCGCTCGCCGTCGAGCACCACGCCGTCCCAGCGCCCGTAGGTGGGCGAACCCGCGCGCAGGTCGACGGCGACGTCGAAGACCCGCCCGCGCACGACGCTCACGAGCTTCCCCTGCGCGTGCGGCGGCGCCTGGAAGTGCAGGCCGCGCAGGGTGCCGCGGCGCGAGCGCGAGTGGTTGTCCTGGACGAACGTGGGCAGGCCGAGCGCCGCCGCGGCGTCGGCCCGCCAGCGCTCGACGAAGAAGCCGCGGTCGTCGGCGTGCGCGCTCAGCGCGACGCGCCACACGTCGGGGAGGCGGCGGAGCGGGTGGGCGGTCATGGCGGCGATCGTACGTCGGCGGTGCCTCGCGGTCGCTGGCCGCGACGGCGGCTCACGCAGAGCGGGCGCCGGCTCCGGGGCCGGTTTCGCGTCCGTGTCCGTGCGCGGTACCGTAGGGCGCGACGTCGCCCATGACCCTGGACCAACTCCTCCTCGCCCTCCCCGACCCCATTCGGGTGATCGGTGGCGACGCCACCCAACTCGACGTCTGGCGGGTGCTCGAGGTCGACGCGGACGCACCGCCGCTGGCGGGCACGATCTACCTGGCCGGCGACGCCGCCGCCGTGGCGACGGCGGTCGAGCGCTTCGGCGCGCACGTCGACGTGGCCGTCCTCGCCCCGAGGGGGTGTGGCGCACCTCGTCCGGAGGTGGGCGCGGACGCTTGGTGGCGCTCGGG
>JARGGE010000121.1 GCA_029210865.1 Trueperaceae bacterium | reverse complement strand
GAACGGCCGAGCCGTGGACACCACGCGCCACGAGTACTTGCACGTCACCCAGTTCGCGTACGCGCCGGTCGCCAGCTTCACCCGGGGGATCGACCTCTGGGTGATCGAGGGGACCGCCGTCGCGTCGGAGGGTTCGCTCGGCACCATGGCGCGCGACGCGTCCCGCGGCGCGCGCGCGATCGACGTCCCCCTCACCGCCGAGGACGGGGCGAGCCTGCCCCAGTACCAGGCGCAGGACTTCTTCGTGTTCGCGGGCGATCAGCTCGGACGCGGCCTCGAGTACCTGCGCTT
Source organism: Trueperaceae bacterium (assembly GCA_029210865.1). Taxonomy (GTDB): domain Bacteria; phylum Deinococcota; class Deinococci; order Deinococcales; family Trueperaceae; genus JAABTL01. Next base: position 7,449 of record JARGGE010000121.1, on the reverse strand, counting down.
CGTCTTCACGCGCGGCGGCCGCGCGTACGACGAAGACGCCTCCCTGCGCGAGAGCCTGGGGGTCGGGGGCGGGCTGGCCGAGATGTACTGGCGGTGGGTGCGCCACCAGGCGATGAACGACTCGCCCGTGGCGGCGGCCGCCTGCGGTCCGGTCGCCGGCGTCGCCGACGCGCGGACCCTGAGCTTCACCCCGAACGCCTCGGACGGCCTCGCGACCGGCGTGCTCCCCAGCCTCACCACCCACCGCCACGAACTGGTGGTCGCCGCCGATGCCGACGTGGCGTACCAGGCCGAGATCCGGGTCGTGCCCGACCGTACCGGCGTCCTGCGCACGCGGGCGTACGCGAGCGGGCCGGGCGCGTCGGGGACGGTGCCGTGCGCGGCCATCACCGACATCGACATCGACCGGATCGTGGTGGACGTCCCACCCGGGGCCAGCGGCACCGCCACCACCGTCTTCGTCCTGGTCGCGAACACCGAGCCCGACGTCATCCAGGCGCACCTCGGCTATCGCCTCGAGGTCCGGCTGCGGCCGACCGTCGTGATCGAGGAGCCGGCCGACCGCGAGCCGCGCGCCGCGCAGGATCCGGTGCCGCTGCGCGCGCGGATCACCACCCCGGACCCGCGGGTCGCCGCGCTGCCGATCGAATCGCTCGCCACCTACTTCGTCCCTGGCCAGCGGACGCTCCAGTGGGCGTTCGCGAGCGCGTCCGGCGAGATGCTCGCGTTCCGGGCCGCGGACCCGTACTGCACGGGCACGCTGGAGATCGAGGCGCTCGTCGACTCGCTGTCGGTCACGACCGACTACGCCAACCTGCGCGACCTGCGGACGGTGCCGCTCGTCGGGCGCGCCGACGGCCCGCTGCGGGCCGTGATCGTGGCGCCGCCGCGTCCGGGGCACCACCTCGAGATCGACGCGGCTTCGCTCCAGGTGCCGCCGTACACGCTGCGTGGCTACGCCAGCCAGCGGCGCTGTGGCGCGGACGGCCTGCCGGGCGCGACCGCGTCGTGGCGGAACCTGGCCGACACGGCGCTCGTCCAGGGGACGACGCCGCTCGCCTTCGAGGTGGGCGACGACGACTTCGCCGACGGCTCGGGTGGATGGCGTTCCCTGCGGACGTGGTTGCGGGTCGAGGCCGACGGTCGGACCGGCCAGTCGAGCGTCCTGCTGGTGCCGTGCGCCGGTCGCGACGGTGGACCGGCCGAGTACCCTGGGGTCCCGACGTGCCCCGCGGCGATCGACGGCTTCTGGTACGACCTCGACGAGGCCTTCGAGACGCTCGCCGCCCTGCCGAGCTGGCAGGAGCTCGACCTCCTGCTCAACGGCCGCGTCGGTGACCTCGAGCGCGCGCTGGGCCTCGACGGGGGCGCGTTCCCGATCGACCCCGCCACGACCCTGCCGCTCCTCGACGTCGCCGTGCCGGTGCGCGACCACCTCGCGCGGCTCGTGGACCTGCTCGACGCCGCGGCCGGAACGGAGCCGGCCTTCGCCGAGCTGGACGCGCTCGACGCGCGCGTCCGCGGCGACGAAGCGCTCGTCGGGGTCGACGCCGACCTCTACTGGATGGCGTCGGGCCTCGTGCACGGGGCGCTCGCCGCGTTCGACTGCAGCGACCCGTTCTGGGACCCGAGCAGCGGGCTGCCGGCGGAGGGCGACGCCTGGACCCGCTTCGCCTTCGTGCGCGACGTCGACGCGGCGCTCGTGGAGGCCGACGTGGTGGCGCCGGCGCGCGCCGCGCTGGCGGGGCTGCTGACGACCGCGGCGCGCGCACGGATCGGCGACCCCGTGCACCTGCGCGCCGCGACCCTCGGGGCGCTACTCGGCGCGCGCGACGCGCTCCAGGACGTGGGGTACGGCGAGCGCTGAACCGCGGGCGCTCAGGCGTTCGGCAGCTCGGTCGCGCCGGCGTGCGCGTCGTCGAGCCGCTCCGCCAGGTGGTCGAGCAGGGCGCCGACGTAGAGGCGCGCCCGCGCGTCGGGCTCCTGCTCGAGCACGATCCAGCGGCGTGCCTCGAAGAAGAGACACGCCCGCAGCTCGTCGAGGTCGTCGGGCAGGGTGCGGTCGGCAAGGAAGCGCGCGACGGTCGCGTTGGCGAGCGCCCCGCAGCCCTCCATGCCGAAGCGGGCGTAGCCGTCGAAGGTGTAGGCGAAGGTGACGACGTCGTCGAACTCGGCGCGCGGGTCGGGCACGTCGCGCGAGGTGAGCGCGCGGTGGGGGACGGTGGCGATCTCGCTCGGCATGGGGCGCAGGATACGGCGGCGGCGCGCGGGGGGGTCGCGGTAGACTGGCGGGGTACGCCGGCGACGGGGACCGGGCCGGCGCCCGCCCCCTCCGAGCCCGCCCCCTGCACGGGCGCCGTCGGCCAGGAGGAACATGGACTACGACCTGATCGTCATCGGCTCCGGCCCCGGCGGCTACCACGCCGCCATCCGCGCTGCGCAGCTCGGCCTCAAGACCGCCGTGGTCGAGAAAGGCGACGTCGGCGGCGTCTGCCTCAACATCGGCTGCATCCCCACCAAGGCGCTGCTGCACGTCGCGCACACCCTCGAGGAGAGCAAGCACGCGAGCGACTACGGGGTGCGCTTCGGTGCGCCCGAGGTCGACCTCGAGGCGCTCGAGGCCTGGAAGGCGAAGGTCGTCCAGAAGCACACGGGCGGCGTCGGCCAGCTGCTGAAGGGGAACAAGGTCGACCTGATCCAGGGCGAGGCGCGTTTCGTCGACCCCCACACGCTACAGGTCGGCGACCGCACGGTCAGCGCCGACAAGCTCATCGTCGCGACCGGCTCGCGGCCCGTGGCGCTCCCCGGGTTCGAGCTCGACGGCGATCGTGTGGTCGACTCCACCGGCGCGCTGCGCGTGCCCAGCGTGCCGAAGCGCTTCATGGCGCTCGGCGGCTCGGCGATCGGCCTGGAGTTCGCCGACGTCTACGCGGCGCTCGGCAGCGAGGTCGCGGTCGTCGAGTTCATGGACCGGATCGTCCCGACGGCCGACGTCGACGCCTCGAAGGCCCTCCACAAGGCCCTCACCCAGCGGGGCATCACCCTGAAGACGGGCACCAAGGCGGTCGCGCAGAAGGAGACGAAGGCCGGCACCGAGGTCACCCTCGAGGCGAACGACGGTGCCCGCGAGACCGTCGTGGTCGACAAGCTCCTGGTCGCGGTCGGCCGCCGCCCGAACGGCCACGGCCTGGGCCTCGAGGAGATCGGCGTGACCGTCGACGAGAAGGGCTTCGTGCCGACCTCGGAGACGATGCAGACGAACGTGCCGAACGTCTACGCGATCGGCGACGTCGCCAAGGGGCCGCTCTTGGCCCACAAGGCGATGAAGGAGGGCTTGGTCGCGGCCGAGCACGCCGCGGGCAAGAAGGTCGCCTACGACACGCTGGTGCCCGGGGTGATCTACACGAATCCCGAGCTCGCCAGCGTCGGGATGACCGAGGCGGAGGCCACCGAGGCCGGCTTCGAGGTGCGCGTCGGCAACTTCCCGCTGACCGCCTCGGGGCGCGCCACGACGATGGGGGCCACCATCGGCCTCATGAAGGTGATCGGAGACGCCAAGAGCGACCTGGTGCTCGGCGTGCACATCGTCTCGCCCGGCGCGGGCGACCTGATCGCCGAAGCGACCCTGGCGATGGAGATGGGCACGACCCTCGAGGACCTCGCCGCCACCCAGCACCCGCACCCGACGCTGTCGGAAGGCTTGATGGAGGCCGCCGAGCACGCGCTCGGGCACGCCATCCACATCAGCAACCGCCGCCGCTGACGTCGCGTCGACCGGGCGGCGCCGGCGCCGCCCGGTCCACGCGCCTTCAGGTCGTGTAGAGCGCGTTGATCGTCACGTAGTCGGCGGAGAGGTCGCAGCCCCAGGCCTCGCCCTGGCCCTCGCCGGCGGCGAGGTCGACCTCGACCAGGACGTCCGTCGAGCGCATCGCCTGCGAGAGCGCGGCGGCGTCGAAGGCCAGCGGCTGCCCGCGGTAGACGGGGGTGCCCTGCACCGACACCGTGACCGCCCCCAGGTCGGCGACGGCGCCCGATTGGCCGACCGCGGACAGGATGCGTCCCCAGTTGGGGTCGCGCCCGTGGACGGCCGCCTTGACCAGGCTCGACGCCGCGACGCCGCGCGCGGCCGCCATCGCGTCGTCCACGCTGCGGCCGCCGCGCACCCGGACCGTCAGGAGCGTGGTCGCCCCCTCGCCGTCGCGCGCGATCGCGCGGGCGAGGTCGGCGGCCACCGCCTCGAGCGCCGCGGCCAGCTCGTCCGGGTCGGCGGGCAGGCGCTGGCTGGCGAGCGCGATGGCCATGTCGTTCGTCGACGTGTCGCCGTCGACGGTGAGCTGGTTGAAGGTGCGGCGCACCGTGCGCGCCCAGGCACGACGCCACCACCGCTGGTCGACGATCGCGTCGGTGAGCACGAAGGCGAACATGGTCGCCAGGTTCGGGTGGATCATGCCCGAGCCCTTGGCGACGCCGACGACGCGGGCCCCGCCCGCGAGGCGCACCTCGACGGTCTTGGGCACCAGGTCGGTGGTCAGGATGGCCTCCGCGAAGGGCGCCACCTCGTCGCCGAGCGCCGCGACCGCCGCCGGCACGCCGCGCCGGACGGCTTCGATGGGCAGCCGTTGGCCGATGACGCCGGTGGAGGCGGTCAGCACCTCCTGGACCTTCTCGAGCTCGAGGCCCGCGGCCGCTGCAGCGGCCATGTCCTCGTTGTCCCAGATGCCGGCCTCGCCGGTGGCGCAGTTGGCGTTGCCGGCGTTCACGAGCAGCGCGCGCACGGGCTGCTCGGACGCGGCACGCGCGCGGTTGCGCACCACGCACGGCGCCTTGACCAGGTTCTCGGTGGATGCCAAGGCCCATGCGAGCGGTCCGTCGCCGACGAGCAGCGCGAGGTCGGGCTTGCCCGACGGTTTGATGCCGGCGTGGACGCCGGACGCCCGGAACCCCAGCGGGAGCTTCATGGCCACCGACCCTCCAGGCGCAGGCCGAGCGTCTCGGGGAAGCCCCGCGCCACGTTGAAGCCTTGCACGGCCTGACCGGCCGCGCCCTTGCCCAGGTTGTCGATCGCCGCGAACGCGACCATCGCGCCGCTGCGGGCGTCGAAGCGGACGCTGACGAGCGCGCGGTCGGAGCCGGCCGCCGCCTTGGTCTGCGGCAGGTCGCGCTGCACGTGCACCAGCGGGTCGCCTTCGTAGAAGTCGCGGTAGAGCTCGAGCAGGCCGGCGTCGCTCAGGTCGGCGTCGCTCAGACCGTCGCGCTCCGGATGCGCCACCGTGGTGGCGAGGATCCCGCGCGCCATCGGGACGAGCACCGGGTTGAAGGCAAGGGTCACCGGCATGCGCTCGCCGTGCGTGCGCGCCGCCTTCCCCTGGGCGGCGACGCGGCCGAGGTTGGCCTCGATCTCGCCGGTGTGCCGGTGGGTGCCCGCCACCTTGTAGGCGCGCGCGTTCTCGTCGAGTTCGGGGTAGTGGAAGCCCAGGTCGAGGGCGCGGCCCGCGCCCGAGACGCCGGTGACGATCGTCGCCACCGGGTGCGCGCCCAGCAGACCCGCGGCCGCGAGCGGCGCGAGCGCGAGCGTGGCGGCCGTGGCGTTGCAGCCGGGGCTGGCGACGATCGCGGCGCCCGCGAGCTCGGCGCGGTGCAGCTCGGGGAGGCCGTACACGGCCTCGGGCAGGCGTTCGGGGTACGGGTGCTCGCCGTACCAGGTGCGGTAGCCGGCGGCGTCGAGGCGGAAGTCGGCCGACAGGTCGACCACCTGCAGCCCGGCGCGGCGCGCCTGGTCGACGATCGGGGCGGTGGCGGCGTGCGGGGTGGCGCAGAAGACCACCTCGCTGGCGGCGAGCACCTCGTCGGTGTCCACGAAGCGCAGGTCGAGCAGACCGGCCAGGTGCGGCCAGGCCGCGTCGACCGGCTCGCCCAGGTACTGGCGCGAGCCGAGCGCTACCAGGTCGACCTCGGGGTGGTCGCGGAGCCGCTCGATCAGGCCCGCGCCGCCGTACCCGCTCGCGCCGAGGACGCCGACGCGCAGCGCCACCTCAGGCGTCCCGCAGCAGCTGGAACAGCACGCCCTTCTGGGCGTGCAAGCGGTTCTCGGCCTGCTCGAAGACGATCGAGCGCGGGTGGTAGACGGCCTCCTCGGTGCACTCCTCGCCGTAGTGGGCGGGCAGGTCGTGCATGAAGACGCCGCGCGGCGACAGCGCGTCGAACCACGAGGGATCGATCGTGTAGCCCGCGAAGGCCTGGCGGCGGCGCTCGGTGTCCTCCTCCTGGCCCATCGAGATCCAGACGTCGGTGTAGAGCGCGTCCGCCCCCTCGGCCGCCTCGCGCGGGTCGCGGACGATCGTGACGTCGGCGCCGCGTTCCCGCGCGCGCGCGAGCACGGCGGGGTCGGGGTCGAAGCCCTCGGGGCAGGCGATCGTGAGGCTGGTGCCGGCGTGCATCGCCGCGTGGATGTGCGAGTGGCAGACGTTGTTGCCGTCGCCGACGAAGGTGACCTTCAGCCCCGGCAGCGCGCCGAAGGTCTCCTTGAGCGCGAGGTAGTCGGCCAGCAGCTGGCAGGGGTGGAGCAGGTCGGACAGCCCGTTGATCACCGGCACGTCGGCGTGCTCGGCGAGCTCGGTGAGGGTTCCGTGGCCGTAGGTGCGCGCCATGATGCTGTCGACCCAGCGCTCGAGGTTGTAGGCGACGTCCTTGATCGTCTCGCGGACGCCCCAACCGATGTAGTTCTGCGAGAGGAGCACCGAATGGCCGCCGAGCTGCACCATCGCGATGTCGAAGGTCGAGCGCGTCCGCAGCGACTGCTTCTCGAAGATCATCGCGATCGTCTTGTGCTCGAGCGGGCGCGGGCGCACCTTAACCTTCCAGGCGCGCTTGAGCCACAGGGCCGAATCGAGCAGCCCGTCGAACTCGGGGGTGGTGAGGTCGGCGAGCGACAGGAGGTCGCGGCCGCGCAGGCTGTCGACGATGGGGAGTTCCATGGGGCGCGATGGTATCAGACGCCGAGCAGCCCTAGGTACCAACGGATGAGCGGATCGGCGAACGCGAGCGCCAAGAAGGCGCCGACGACCAGGAACGGGCCGAAGGGGACGAAGCGCGAGCCGCCGAGCAGGCGCTGCGCCACCCCGATCACCGCGCCGAGCACCACGGCGAACAGCAGCCCCACCAAGAAGCCGTCCCAGCCGAGGAAGGCGCCGAGCGGCGCGGCGAGCTTGACGTCGCCGAAGCCCATCGCCTCCTTCTTGAAGACGTGGGAGCCGGCCGCTCGCACCAGCCAGACGGTGCCGCCGCCAACGGCGAGGCCGACGGGGCTCGCCAGCAGCGTGCGCAGCGCCGGTGAGACGGCGCTGTCGCTGATCAGTTCGCCGGCGATGCCCGGCCAGAGCCCGCCGAGCAGCCCGATGACCATGCCGGGTTTGGTCAGCGCATCGGGCAACAGCTGGGTGTCGAAGTCGA
>JARGGE010000120.1 GCA_029210865.1 Trueperaceae bacterium | reverse complement strand
GAGGGAGGACGCCGTCACGGTGGCCGCGTGGACGCGCGCCGGACGGGCCGTCAGCGCTCAGCGCTGTCGAGCCACAGGGTGACCGGGCCGTCGTTCACCAGCTCCACGTGCATGGCACGTCCGAAGGCGCCGGTGGCGACCTCCAGGCCGTGCGCCCGGAGGCGCGCCGCCACCTCGAGGTAGCGCGGCTCGGCGACCTCCGGGCGGGCGGCGGCGGCGAAGCCCGGCCGCCGGCCACCGCGCACGTCGCCGTAGAGCGTGAACTGCGAGACCAGGAGCACCGCCCCGCCGACGTCGCCGAGCGCCAGGTTCATCTTGCCGGCGGCGTCCTCGAACACGCGCAGGTGAGCGAGCTTGTCCGCCACCCAGGCGACCTCCGCCGCACCGTCGTCGGGCGCCACGCCGAGGAGGACCAGCAGACCCGTCCCGATCGTCCCGAGCGGCGCCGCGGCGGCCGCGGCGGCCGCGTCGGCCAGCCGTACCTCGGCCCGCGCGACCCGCTGGACGAGCGCCCGCACTCAGTTCACCGGGCGGTCGAGCGCGTCCGCGGCTTCCGCCGAGGACGCCGCGTCGCCGGCCGGGTCCGCGGCGAGCGCCGCCCGGATGGCGTCGCGCGCACGCATCAGCGCGTCGCGCTCGGTCGCGTCGAGGTTGCCGCGCGTCTTCTCGACCAGCAGTTCGAGCAGGTCGAGGCTGCGCGTCGCGGTGGTGCGGGCCAGCGCGCCGTCGCGCGCGAGGCGGGTGACCATGGGTGAGGCCAGGTCGCCCAGCGCGGCCTCCGCGGAGCTGCGCAGCGAGTGGACGAGGCCGATGAAGCGGGGGTCGGGCACGGGGTCCTCCTGGACGTGGACGCGGGCGTCGCCGAGGCCGGGAGAGGGCGGGCCGGAGCCCCCAGGGCCGGGGCTCAGAAGAGCGGGGTCGGGGCGGCGGTGTCGACCACGAACGCCCCCTGCTTCGGGCCGAGCCCGTCCAACGCCGTGCGGAGCGCGCGCACGTCCTGCCAGGTGAGCCACTTGGGTCCGCCGGCCTCGCGGCTCGGGTTCCGCAGCAGGTAGGCCGGGTGGTACATGGGCAGGACCCGCACCCCGTGCCACGAGGCCCAGCGACCGCGCAAGCGGGTGATGCCCTCCTTGGTGTCGAGGAACCACTGCGTGGGGACGTTGCCGAGCGGGACGATGATCTGCGGGCGGACGAGGCGGATCTGCTCGACGAGCAGCGGCACGCTCGCCGCGATCTCCTCAGGCTTGGGGTTGCGGTTCGCCGGCGGGCGGAACTTGACGATGTTGGTGATGTACAGGTCGTCGCGGTGCAGGTCGACCGCGGCGAACACCTTGTCGAGGAGCTGGCCGGCGCGCCCGACGAACGGTCGGCCGCTGCGGTCCTCCTCTTCGCCGGGCGCCTCGCCGACGACCATGATCGCCGCGTCGGGGTCGCCCTCGCCGAAGACGAGGCGGTCGGAGAGCTCCGCGAGCTCGGGCGGTTTGACCGCCGCGCGCGCTTCGAGGTCGTCCAAGCTCACCGGTCGTTCGCGTCCACGTCCGGCGCCGCGTCGGTGGCCTCGGGAGCGGCGGCCTCGGGAGCGGTCCCGTTCGAGCCCAGCGGCGGGCGCTTGCTCCGCGCCTCGCGGCGCACCTTGGGTTCCAGGCCGATCATCAGGAAGAAGTTCTCGAGCGCGTTCTCGTGGCCGCGGATCTCGACGTGCGCCGGGTCGTCGCTGCCGGTGACGAACGGCAGGCGCTCGTAGCGTTCGAGCGCCGCGCGCACGACGTCCTGCGGGCCGGAGCGCTCCGCCAGCTCGGCGAGCTCGGCGTAGACGGTGCGGCGGGCCTCGGCATGGCGCAGCGAGGCGTCCGGGTCCGGCGTCTCCGACGCGCGCAGCACGTCCTGCTTGGCGATCCGGCGGTAGTGCTTGAGGCCGCGCACGATCTCGTCGGAACTCAGTACGACCCGTACCTCCATGCGTCCGCTCCTTCTCCCGGTGGCCATGGTCGGCCGGAGGGGCTGCCCCGCGCCGCCGGGTCGGCGCAGGGGGGTGTGCGTTCAGGCCCGCAACGGTCGTCCGAGCGGGGGTGGGGCCGCCTCGGCGTCCCCCTCGAGGAGGTCGCCCGCGGCGCGTCGCAGGTCGGCGATCGCCGCCTCGTCGCTCCGCCATCCGCAGGCGGGGCACTCGTGCTCGTCGAACCCCTCGACGTAGGCGTAGCGGCGCGTGGGCGCGTGACCGCACGCGGGGCAGGGGGGACCGTCGTCGAAGCCTTCGGCGTCGTACACCCCACCAGCCTAACGCCGCCAGCGGTTGGTAGGCTCGGTCATGACACCGTTCCCGGTCGCATCGGTCCGCTCGCGCTTCCCCGCCCTGCGCCGTGCGGAGGCGGTGTACCTCGACAACGCCGCCGGCGCGCAGGTGCCCGACCGCGTGGTCGCGGCGGTCGTCGAGGCGCTCGAGACGCTGCAGGTGAACAAGGGCGCCGCGTACGCCGCGAGCCGCCGCGTCACGGCGCGCAAGGAGGCGGTCCGCGCGCGCACCGCCGCCTTCCTGAACGCCACCGCGCCCGAGCACGTCGCGTTCGGACCGAACGCGACGACGCTGGTGACCCTGCTCGCGCGCTCGCTCGGCGACCGGCTCACCGCCGGGGACGAGGTCGTCGTCACCGCCCTCGACCACCACGCGAACGTCGATCCGTGGCGGCAGCTCGCCGCCCGCGGCGTGGTCGTGCGCACGTGGCGCCCGCGCCCGCCGTTCGGCGCCCTCGACCTCGAGGACCTCCGCCCCCTCCTCGGGGACCGCACGCGCCTCGTCGCCTTCACCGGTGCCTCGAACGCGCTCGGCACGCGCGTGCCGGTCGCCGACGTGGCGGCCGAGGTCCGCGCCGCGGGCGCGTGGTCGTTCGTCGACCTCGTCCACCTCGCGCCGCACGCCCTGCCCGACGTGACCGGGTGGGGGGTCGACGGCGCGGTCTTCAGCCCGTACAAGGTCTTCGGACCGCACCTCGGGGCCCTCTACCTGGGTCCCGCGCTGCGCGATCGCCTCGCGCCGCCGCGGCTCGCCTTCCACGACCCTCTCGACCCAGTGGCCTGGGAACCCGGGACCCAGTCGCACGAGGCGATCCTGGGCTGGGGGGCCGCGCTCGACCATCTCGACGACGTCGCGGACGCGCTCGATGCTGCGCCCGGGTCGGAGCGGACGCGCTGGGCGGCGGTCTTCGAGGCCGCCGCGGCGCACGAAGCGGAGCTCACGACCCAGCTGGTCCAGGGGCTCGATGCCCTCGGGGCCGATCGCTACGGGCTCCCGGGCGCGGAGGGGCGGACCGCGACGGTCGCGTTCAACCACCCGACGCGCTCCCCAGGAGACGTCGCGACGGCGCTGGCCGAGGCCGGCGTCGCGGTGGCCGCGGGCCACTTCTACGCCCACGACTTGGTGGTCGAGGAGCTCGGCCTGGCCGACCGGGGCGGTGCGGTGCGCGCGAGCGCCGTCCAGTACACCGACGCCAGCGACGTGGACGCGCTGCTCGCGGCGTTCGCCGACCTCTGACGGCCACCCGCCGCCGCGGCGTCCGTCAGGTCGCGTCGGCGGTGGCCTCGGCCAGCAGCGTCCGGGCGTGCTCGAGCGCCACCGCGCCGTCGTCGCCGGCGAGCATGCGGGCGAGCTCCGCTTCGCGCGCCGCGCCCTCGAGGGTCGCCACGCGCGTCACCGTGCGGCCACCCTGCTCGACCTTCTCGACGCGTACGTGGCGGTCGGCGTAGGCGGCGACCTGCGCGAGGTGGGTGACCACCAGCACCTGCCGCCCGGTCGCGAGGCGCTTGAGGACCCGGCCCACCGCGCGCCCCGTGCGGCCGCCCAGCCCGGCGTCGACCTCGTCGAACACCAGCGTGGGCACGTCGCTGCCGGCGGCGGCGTGCAGCGCCAGCATGACGCGCGACAGCTCGCCGCCGGAGGCCACGTCGCGGAGCGGTCCGGTGGGCTCGCCGCGGTTGGCGCCGAAGCGGAAGGCGACGCGTTCGGCGCCGTGGGGGCCGAGGGCGTCGCGCGCCTCCAGGGCCACCTCGAAGCGGGCGTGGGGTAGGGCCAGGGTCCGGACGACCTCGCTGACCGCGGGGGCGAGGCGCTCGGCGGCCTCACGGCGTCCGACGCCCAGCAGCGCCGCCTCGTTGGTCAGGACATCGTCCAGCGCGGCCTCGCGGGCGCTGAGGGTGGCGTCGTCCGCCTCCGCCTCGCCGAGGCGGGCGAGCTCGTCGGCCAGCGCGAGCCGGAAGGCGAGCACGGCGTCGACGTCGGCGCCGTACTTGCGGCAGAGGCCGTCGATCAGGTGGCGCCGCGCTTCGAGGCGCTCGAGCTCGGCGGGATCGGCCTCGAGGCCCTCGAGGGCCGCCTCCAGTTCGCCGACGACCGCGTGGACGGCGGTCTGCGCCGCGCCCAGGTCGGCCACGAGCCCCTCGAGGGCGGCGTCGAAGCGCGCGGCCGAGGCGAGCGCCCGCACGCCCTCGGCGACGCGGTCGGCGGCGCCGACCTCGTCGGCGGCGAGCGCACCCAGCCCGGCCCCCAGGCCCTCGCGCACGCGCTCGACGTGGCGGGCCGCACGCAGACGCGCGTCGAGGCGCTCGTCCTCGCCCGCGACCAGGTGAGCGGCGTCGATCTCGTCGAGCTGGTAGCGCAGGAGGTCGAGCCGGCGGTCGCGGTCGCGGGCGTCGGCGCGGAGCGCGGCGAGCGCGGTCCGGACCTCCTCGCGCTCCTGCCAGGCCGCCCGGTAGCGGCGCGCCGCTTCCTGCGCCGCGGGCGTCAGGCCCCGGTCGAGCAGGGCGCGCTGCTCGCCGCCGTCGAGGAGCGTCCGGTAGGCGTGCTGGCCGAAGATCCCGACGCGCCCCACCAGCGCCTGGCGCAGCTCGGCGACGGTGACGACCTCGCCGTCGATGCGGGCGACGTTGCGCTCCTCGTGCGCCACGCGCCGGGCGAAGGTGGTGCCGGAGGACCAGGTCGCTTGGACGAGCGCGTGGGGTCGGCCGGCGCGCACGACGGAGGCGTCGGCGCGGCCGCCCACGAGGAGCGCGAGCGCGTCGACGACGAGCGATTTGCCGGCGCCCGTCTCGCCCGTGAGGACGTTCAGGCCCGGTCCGACCTCGACGACCACGTCGTCGGCGATCGCGAAGTCGCGGAGCTCGATCGTGCGCAGCACGCCTCGCATCGTAGCGCGGCGCCTTGGGGGCCGGTCCCGCGGGCTGGGCTTCAGCCGGCGTCGACGCGCGCCAGCTCGGTCTCGATCGCGGCGAGCAGCAGCCGCTCGGCGGACGCCAGGTCGGCGCCCTCGAGGGTGGCGCCGGCGGCCGCGACGTGGCCACCGCCGCCAAGCGCCACGCAGATGCGCTGCGCCGAGACCCCGGCGCGCGAGCGCACGCTCACCTTGACGAGCCCCTCGCGCTCCTTGAGGACCGCGGCGACGCGGGTCCCCTCCGCGTACCGCACCTGCTGGACGAAGTCGTCGGAGTCGTCGCCGTCGGCGTCGGCCGCGGCGCGCATCGCGAGCGTGAGGTCGATCAGCACCACCTGGCCGTCCATGCGGAAGCGGACCGTGCCCATCACCTTCGCGAGCATCGCGTAGTACGCGGGATGACGCCACTGGAGGCGGTCGGAGAGCTCGCCGAAGGCCACGCCGGCGTCGATCAGGCGGCCCGCGGCCTCCAGCGCCCGCCGGTCGGTGTTGCCGAAGCGCAGATGGCCGGTGTCGGTCAGCAGCCCGGCCAGGCAGGGCGTCGCGAGGTGGGCGTCCCAGGCGACGCCGAGCGCGTCGACCACCTCGGCGACCATCAGGGTGGCGGAGGCGAAGCTCGGGTCGACCCACACGACGTCGGCGCCGCCGGGGTTGGTCCCGTGATGGTCGACGTTGACGACGCGGACCGCGCCGTTCAGCGGCGCCCCGATCGAGCGCTTCAGCTCGGTGTCGACCACCGCGACCAGCGCGTCGGCCGGCAGGCGGTCGCTGGGCGCGTGCAGTTCGCCGGCTTCGGAGAGGAAGCGGAGGAAGCGCGGCGGTTCGGGCATCGTGGCCCGAGCGTCGCGACCGGCCCGGCGCAGCGCCCGCGCGAGCGTGAGGACGCTGCCGAGCGCGTCGCCGTCGGGGTCGACGTGCGCGAGGACGACGATCGGGCCGTCGTGGGCGAGCAGCGCGTGCGCGACGCGCACGGCGTGGGGGTCGGGGGCAGGCATGCGGGGACGATACCAGGCCCCCGGCGCGGGTTCGGGGACCCCGTCGGGCGAGCGCCACGGTGTCCGGCCCGTGTCGCCGGTCGCGGTTCGCGGCCGGGCGACCGTTTATCGTGCCGCATGACCGATCCTTGGCGCTACGAAGGGGCCGCGCAGGCGCTCGCCACGCGCGCCCGCAAGCCGCGGCTGCGGCCGTTCACCTTCGTCCTGCTCGCCCTGCTGGCGTGGGTCGCCGCTCCGCTCGCGCAGCGCCCCGAGCCGCCGGAGCTGATGCTGGCGCAGGCGCGTCCGCCCGAGGTGGTCGCCCCCACGGGCGACCTGCTGAAGGCGTACGACCTGGCCCGTCCCGCCACGCTACGGCTCGAGGCTCGCTGTACGACGCCGTTCGGCGGCCGTCAGGTGCTGGGGGTCGGGACCGGCTTCTTCTTCGACGCGGACGGCTCGGTGCTCACGGCCTACCACGTCGTGGACGCCTCGAGCAGCCTGGCGGACTGCGCGGTGCGGTACGTGGGCATCGACCCCGAGCGGCGCGAGTTCGACCTGACGCTGGTGGGCTTCGACGCGTACATGGACCTGGCGGTCCTGCAGGCCGACGTCGCCGAGCGCGTCCCGTTCATCCCGCTGGCCGAACGCACGCCGACGCCGGGCGCCGCGGTCGTAGCGATCGGCAACTCGCGCGGCGACTTCCTGGAGCCGCGGGCCGGGCGCGTGACGCGTCTGGGCGTGCGCGCTGGGCGCGCGGACTTCGCCGACGACACGATCGAGCTGACGAACGCGCTCGCCCCGGGCGATTCCGGCGGACCCGTGGTCAACGTCCGCGGCGAGGCGGTGGGCGTGGTCTCGTACATCAGCTTCAACCCGAGCGGCATGAGCTCGGACGCGTACGTGCCGCCCTTCCTGCTCGGTTTGGCGCTCCCACGCGAGTTCGCGGCGTACGCCGTGCCGGTGGGGGACGACTCGTCCCTCGTGGCCGCGGTCGCCGAGGGCGTGCAGCGCGACGTCCCGGTGATCGGCTTCCGCTGGTCGCAGGGATCGGACTACGACCCCCGGAGCGGTGGGCTCGACCTGGGCGCGCGCCCCGGACCGATCGTGGGCGCCGTCACCCCCGGCGGACCGGCCGACCGGGCCGGCCTTCGGTCGGTCACCGAGCGCCCGCTGCTCGACGACGCCGGGCGGCGCATCGGGACGGTCGTCGAGGCCGACGTGATCGTCGCGGTCGACGGCGCGCCCACCCCGACCTTCGCCGCGCTCCTGGCCGAGGTGCGTGGGAAGACGATCGGGCAGACGGTCGAGCTGACGGTCCAGCGCGCCGGCGCCACGTACCGCATCCCGCTCGAGCTCGGTGCGCGGCGCGCCGTCTTCGCGGGCAACCCCTGAGCACGCCCAAAGGGGCGCCCCCCGATGGGGGATCGGGGGGCGCGGGGGGTGCCTCGGGTGGGGGGACCCGAGGCGGGTCTCGGGGGTGGAGTCCCGAGACCGGGGGTGCCCCGGGGGGGGACCCGGGGGCCCGGGCCGAGACCCGGGATGGTGGGCGATGGTGGATTCGAACCACC
>JARGGE010000011.1 GCA_029210865.1 Trueperaceae bacterium | reverse complement strand
GTCGCGCATCGCGGCCGAAGCCAGCGGGGTGCCGGACGACATGAAGGCCGCGTATTTGAACCCCTCTATGGCGTCGTCCGGCCGGCCGTCCAGCCAGGAGCGCACGGCTCCCCGGTAGACCGATTCGGGGCTTTCCATGCCGGCGCGGGGCGCGGCCCCGGCCGCGCGCGCGCCCTCGAACAGCGCGGTCAGCGCGGGGTCGGCCGCGACCAGGGCGGCATCGACGCGGGCCACCCCTTCCTCGGCCCAGGCCTCGGCCCGCGCGCGCGCCGCGGGCTCGAGCGCGTCGAACGGGTCGGGCTCGCGCCCCGCGTCGCTCGCGTCCACGGGCCGTGTGGACGCCTTCGCCCCCGTGGCTCGCGCGGCGTCGTCCTCGGCGCCCTCGGCGGACCGCTCGGCGGTCGCGCGCCAGGTGTCCTTGAGCGTGACGATGCGGTTCCAGACCAGGCGTTCGTCGCACCCGTCGACGGGGTCGCGCCAGAAGTAGCCGAGGCGCTCGAACTGGACGCGCTGTTCGGGCGCGTCGCCCGCGACCGAGGGCTCGACGTAGCCCTGGCGCACCTCGAGCGAGCCGGGGTCGAGGTCGTCGCGGAAGTCGCCGCCGTCGGCGCCGGGCTCGGGGCAGCGGAAGAGCCGGTCGTAGAGCCGGAACTCGGCGGGGAGCGCGGTGGCCGCGTTCACCCAGTGGATCGCCGCCCAGACCCTCACGCCCTCGGGGTTCTGCCCCAGCGAGTCGGCGACGACGCTCGCGTGCACGCCCACGACGCGACCTTCGTCGTCGACGTCGACGCGCTCGCAGCGCACGACCGGTGCGTGGCGCAAGCGCACCGCGCGTCCTGGGGCGAGCCGCTTGTAGCCCGGGGGCGGGTCGACGGCGACGTCCTCGCGTTCGATCCACAGCCGGCGCCCGAGCGGCACGAGCCGCGAGCCCTCGGCGGCCACGTCGTCGGGGAACGAGGCGGCCTCGACGCCGTCGATGCCGTCGAGCTCGCCGTCCGGGTCGTCGAGCCACAGCGGGACCGGGTCGAGGACCGCCATCGCGCGCGGCGCGATCGGGTTGAGCACGTCGCGCACGCACGTGTCGAGCAGCGAGGGGTCGGACCGGCTCGCGGCGCGGGTGACGCCCACGCGGGTGACCATCGCGCGCACCGCCTCGGGGGGGACCCCCCGACGGCGCAGCGCCGCCAGCGTCGGCATGCGGGGGTCGTCCCAGCCGGCGACGTGCGCCTCCCGGACGAGCGCGAGCAGCTTGCGCTTCGAGGTGATCGTGTAGTCGAGCGACAGGCGCGCGAACTCGTACTGGCGCGGCCGCGGCGGCGGGAAGAGGCGCGCGACCAGCCAATCGTAGATCGCCCGGTTGTTCTCGAACTCGAGCGTGCAGAGCGAGTGCGTGATGCCCTCGATGGCGTCCGAGAGGGGGTGCGCGAAGTCGTACAGCGGGTAGATGCACCAGGCGTCGCCGGTGCGGTAGTGGTGGGCGTGCTTCACCCGGTACAGAACGGGGTCGCGCAGGACCATGTTCGGGCTGGCGAGGTCGATCTTCGCCCGCAGCACCGCGGCCCCGTCGGCGTAGCCGCCGGTGCGCATGCGCCGGAACAGTTCGAGGTTCTCGGCGGGCGAACGGTCGCGGTCGGGGCTTGCCACGCCGGGCTCGGTCACCGTCCCGCGGGTGGCGCGGACGGTCGCCTCGTCGCGCAGGTCGACGTAGGCGTCGCCGGCCACGATCAGGTGCTCGGCGAGCGCGTAGAACTCCTCGAAGTAGTCGCTCGCGTAGCGCAGCTCGTCCCACTCGAACCCGAGCCAGCGGATGTCCTGCTCGATGGCGGCGACGTAGGCGGGGTCTTCGGTGGTCGGGTTCGTGTCGTCCATCCGCAGGTGCACGCGGCCGCCGTAATCGCGGGCGATGCCGAAGTCGAGCGCGATCGCCTTCGCGTGGCCGATGTGCAGGTAACCGTTGGGTTCGGGCGGGAAGCGCGTGACGACGCGCGGCACGCGTCCGCTCCGCACGTCGGCGTCGACGATGTCGGTGACGAAGTTGGGCGGGACGACCCGGGCGTGCTCGTCCGGGACGCTCGCGGTGGGGTGGAGTTCGGGTCGATCGGTCACGAGGGGCTCCTCAGGCGGTCGAGGCTAGCATCCGGGCGCGGGTGTGGGCGTCCCGCGCGGGTCACCGCAGCAGTAGCGTCACGAGCACGTACGTCACGGGCACCGCGATCAGGTGGCTGTCGAGGCGGTCGAGCACACCGCCGTGGCCGGGCAGGAACACGCCCGCGTCCTTGACGCCCACCCAGCGTTTGACCAGCGACTCGAAGAGGTCGCCGGCGAGGGCCGCCATCGGGACGATGACGGCGAAGACGAGGACGTGCAGCAGGTCGAGGCGGAAGCTGGTCCACAGCGGCAGCAGCGCCATCGTGCCGCCCACCACGACCATCGCCAGCACCTGTCCGCCGATCGCCCCCTCGATCGTCTTCTTGGGGCTGATGCGCGGGGCCAGCGGCCGCTTCCCCCACAGCGTGCCGAACACGTAGCCGCCGACGTCGGTGGCGATGATCGCGAGGACCGGGAACGACAGGTACCAGAGCCCGGTCACGCCGTCGGGCGTGTAGCGCAGGGTGAGCACGAGGCCGAAGCCCCACGAGATCCAGACGTAGCCGAGCATGGTGAAGGCCAGCGACTGCAGCGAGCTGCGGTTGCTCGTGACGACCTCGGCGACGAAGAGGTAGAGGACGAAGCCGATCAGGAGCAGCTCGCGCCAGGGGATGAGGCCGAGGTCGCCGGCCGCCATCCACGGGTGGCCGGCCGGCAGCGAGGCGGGCAGCGTCAGCGCGGTCGCCACCCACAGGCTCTTGCGGCGCACGGGGACGCCGCGCAGCGCCAGCATGGTGGCGTACTCCTGCACCGCGATCCCGGTGAGGATCAGGTACGCGGGGCCGAGCAAAGGCAACCCCACCCACAGCACGACCAAGGTCGCGAGGAAGGCGAGGAAGGCCGACGTGACCCGGACGACCGACACCCGTGGCCCGGCCTCAGACGGCCAGGATGTCCTCTTCTTTGGCCTTCAGCCGCTCCTCGATCAGACCGACGAACTCGTCGGTCGCCTTCTGCACCTCGGCCTCGCCGTGGCGCATCTCGTCCTCGGTGAGCAGGTGCTCCTTGCACATCTCGCGGAGCTCCTCGTTGGCGTCGCGCCGGATGTTGCGCACCGCCACGCGGGCCTCCTCGGCCATGTGCTTCACGGCCTTGACCAGGTCGCGGCGGCGCTCGTCGTTGAGCGGCGGCACGGTGATGAAGATCGTGTCGCCCTGGTTGTTGGGGTTGAAGCCGAGGTCGCTCTCGATGATCGCCTTCTCGACGTTCCGGATCGCGCTCTTGTCGAACGGGGCGACGAGCAGCGTGCGGGGGTCGGGGCTCGAGATGCTGGCGAGCTGGTTCAGCGGTGTCGCGGCGCCGTAGTAGTCGACGACGACCCGCTGCAGCATCGCCGGGTTGGCGCGGCCGGTGCGGACGACCGCGACGTTGGCCTCGAACGCCTCGAGCGACTTGTGCATGCGCTCGCGGGTCTCCTTGATGACGGTCTTCATGGAGGTCCTCCTGGACGCGGTGCTGGCGCCCCCACTCTACCGCGCGGTGGCGTTCCCGGCGCCGGCGTCGTCCTCGGGCGCGTCGGCGTAGCGCGTGCGGGCGTCGGTCGCGATCCGCGTGCCGACGTGGTGGCCGGCGAGCAGCGCCGCGAGGTTCCCGGCGGTGAAGATGTCGAAGACGACGATCGGCAGGGCGCGCCCCATGCAAAGGCTGATGGCGGTCGCGTCCATGACCTTGAGGCCCAGCTGCAGCACGTCCATGTAGGCGAGGCTGGCGAAGCGGCGCGCATCGGCATGCGCGCGCGGGTCGGCGTCGTAGACGCCGTCGACGCCGTTCTTGGCCATCAGGACCAGGTCGGCGTCCATCTCGAGCGCTCGCAGCGCCGCGGTGGTGTCGGTGGTGAAGAAGGGGTTGCCGGTACCGCCCCCGAAGATGACGACGCGGCCCTTCTCGAGGTGGCGCAGGGCGCGACGGCGGATGTAGGGCTCGGCGATCTCCTGCATGGTGATCGCCGTCTGCACCCGTGTGTCGACGCCCTGCTTCTCGAGCGCGTCCTGTAGCGCCATGGCGTTCATGACGGTGCCCAGCATGCCGACGTAGTCGGCGGTCGCCGGGTCCATGTCGCCGCCGTGCTGCGCGCCCCGCCAGAAGTTGCCGCCGCCCACCACCAGCGCCAGCTGGGTGCCACTCGTGAGGGCGGCGGCGATCTCGCGGGCGAGCGCCCGCGTGGCGTCCGGCGCGACGCCCATGCCGCTCGGTCCGGCGAGGAACTCGCCGGAGAGCTTCAGCAGGACGCGCCGCACCTCATTCCCCGATGGCGATGCGGGTGAAGCGACCGACCTGGATGTTCTCGCCGATGGTGGCGATCGATTCCTTGATCAAGTCGCCGATCGTCTTCTTGTCGTCCCTGATGTAGGGCTGCTCGAGCAGGCACTGCTCGGCGAAGAACTTGCCGAGCCGGCCCTCGACCATCTTCTCGATGATCGCTTCGGGCTTGCCCTCTTCGCGCGCCTGCGCACGCAGCGCCTCGCGCTCGGCCTCGACCTCGGCGGCCGGAACCTCCTCGCGCTGCACGTAGCTGGGGTTCGCCATCGCGATGTGGATCGCCAGGTTCTTCGCGAGCTCCTGGAAGGACTCGTTGCGCGCGACGAAGTCGGTCTCGCAGTTGACCTCGACGAGCACGGCGATCTTGCCGTTGTGGTGCACGTACGAGCCGACGAGGCCTTCCTTCGCCTCGCGGTCGGACTTCTTGCTGGCCTTCGCGATGCCGCGCTCGCGGAGCAGGGCCGCGGCCTTCTCGAGGTCGCCGCCGGTCTCGTCGAGCGTCTTCTTGACGTCGAGCATGCCGGCGCCGGTCATCGCACGCAGCTTCTTGATCAGTTCGGTCGTGACGGTCATGGATCCCTCCGCGGGTCAGGCCTTCTCGCCGGCGTCGGCGCTATCGGTGTCGGTGGCCACGGTGGCCGCATCGGCGACGGGTTCTTCCCCGGCGACCGGCTCGGCGGGCTCGCTGGCCGGCGTGGCGGCGGTCGGCTCGGAGGTCGTGGCGGTGGCCGACGCGGCCGGGGCGCGGGTCGCCGCGGCGGGGGTCGCCGCGGCGGCGGAAGCGTGGCCGCCCTCGGCGGCTTCGGCGACCGCCGCGTGGATCGCCTGCTCGGACGCCGTCGTCGGCATCGGCCGGCTGGCCTGGACCGGGGCGGCGGGCGCGGCGGGCGTCTCGGGCGCGATGTCGGCACCGCCGCGGACCTCGACGATCACGTCGGCGAGCGTGGCCGTGACGAGCTGGATCGAACGGATCGCGTCGTCGTTGCCCGGGATGATGTAGTCGAGGACGTCCGGGTCGCTGTCGGTGTCGGCCAGGGCGACGGCGTCGATGCCGAGCTTGTTGGCCTCCTTGACCGCGATCGCTTCCTTGGTGGGGTCGATGATGAACAGGGCGTCGGGGAGGCGCGTCATGTCGCGGATGCCGCCGAGGTAGCGCTGCAGGCGCTGCAGCTCCTTGCCCATGTCGATCTGTTCCTTCTTCGTGTAGCGCAGGATCGACTCGTCCTCGAACATCGACTCGAGCTCCTTGAGGCGCTCGACGCGGGTCCGGATGGTCTTGAAGTTGGTGAGCAGGCCGCCGAGCCAGCGCTCGTTGATGAACGGCATGCCGCAGCGCTTCGCCTCGGCCGCCAGGATCTCCTGGGCCTGCTTCTTGGTGCCGACGAACAGGATGGTGCCGCCGCGCGCCGCGAGGTCGCGCAGGTAGGTGAACGACTTCTCGGACTCGACGAGCGTCTTCTGCAGGTCGATGATGAAGATGCCGTTGCGCTCGGCGAAGATGTAGCGCTTCATCTTCGGGTTCCAGCGCTTGGTCTCGTGACCGAAGTGGACGCCGGCTTCGAGCAGTTGCTTCATACCGAGGTAGGACATGGTTCCTCCGTGGGCGGGGCGTTGAGGTGGAATCAGGCGGTCGCGACCGCCTCGTGGGGCTGCCCGAGGCTCGGGCGTGGACCCCGTTCGCCGGCGGACGTCCCGCTACCGTCCGGCAAACCTCCGAACGTTAGCACGAACCGGCCCCGCTGCGCACGGGATGACCACACGCGAACGCGCGCCCGCCGGAGGACCGGCGGGCGCGCGTCGAGGGCGGACGTGTCCGCGAGCGGACGACGGCTCCGTGGAGCGCGGGCTCAGTTCAGCGCGTCGAGGGCCGTACGTGCCGCGCCGTACCCCGGGTCGAGCTCGAGCGCGCGCTCGAACTCGCGGCGCGCGGCCGCGGCGTCGCTGGCGCTGGCGCGGGCCAGGTAGGCGGTGCCGAGCACGTAGTGCGCCTCGGCCGATTCGGGCGGCAACAGCGCGCCCTGCTGCGCGCGGCGGACGGCGTCGTCGACGCGGCCCTGCTCGAGGTACGCGCGCGCCAGGTAGGTGTAGAGCGGCGGCGCGAAGATGGCGCCGTCGAGGGTGAGCGCCCGCTCGAAGCGCGGGACCGACCCGGCCACGTCGCCGCACTCGAAGAGCACGATCGCGAGCTGCGAGACCGCGGACAGCGAGTCGGGGGCGAGCGCGACGGCCTGCGACAGCTCGTACTCGGCCGTGGCGCAGTCGCCGAGGCGGTAGGCGACGTTGCCCAGGTCGTTGTGGGCGGTGGCGCTGGTCGGGTTGAGCACGACGGCGCGCCGGAAGGACGACTGGGCGAGCTCGAGCTCGCCGAGGTCGCGGTAGGTCTTGCCCAGGTTGACCTGGACGACCGAGCGCTCGCGCTCGCTCAGTTCGGCCGTCGCGGCGAGCTCCACCGCGCGTTCGAGCGTCGCCCGCGCCTGGTCGAGTTGGCCGGCCTCGTAGTAGACGATGCCCTTCGTGTTCTGGACCGTGGGGTCGCCGGGGGCGAGCTGCTCGGCGCGCGTCAGCACGTCGAGGGCTTCGCCCAGCCGGCCGGCGAAGGTGGCCGGGTCGGTGAGGAACTGCTGCTGGTAGGCCAGCGCCAGCTGAACGCGCGCCGGCACGGAGTCGGGCTCGCGCTCGATCGCCTCGCGGAACGCCTCGATCGCGCTGCCGTAGGCCACCTGGCACGCGAGCGCCCGCCCCTTGCCGATGAGCGCCGGCACGTGCGCTTCGTCGCGCTTCAGCGCTTCCTGGAAAAAGTACTGGGCAAGCGCACAGTCGCCCTGAGCGTAGTAGAAGTCGCCGTCGCGCATCAGGTCGGCCACGTCTGGCGTCGCGTCTTGGGCCAGCGCGGCTCCGCCGAGCGCGAGCGCCGCGAGGACGACCAGCCAGCGCACGGCGAGAGGCCGCAGGCCGGCGCCGGGCGCGCGGGGGACGTTCGAGCGGGGGAAGGTCGTGTTCAACGTGTCCTCCGAGGGGGTGGGTCGGGCGCGAGCGTACCACCGCGCCTGCGGACCGGGTGACCCGGCAGCGCGACGGTCGCCGCGGCGCCGGTCCCGGCGGCCGTGGCGCTCGTGCGCCGGGTCCGTCGTCTCCCGGCATGATGGCGCCGAGAAGTGAGAGGGGCGTGTGGCGCGCGCTTGGTGGGGTGCCGACCGGCTTCACGTCCGTCCGCCGACGGCCTTCGCGCCCGACGGCCAACGAGGGGGCCGCCGGCGGTGCCCGGGACTGCGTCGTGGCACCACCCGCGCTCCGTGGGCAGCGGGTACGATGCGACGTCGCGCACGGGCCCCGCGCCCACGCGCGTTTCGAAGTCGAACCCGGGACGAATGTCCCGACGTGGGTCGCGCACCCCGACGGTACGGTGTCCGACCGCGCCTCGCGCCCGTCCGGCGCCCTCGAAGGAACCACGTGACCGACGCACCCGATTCCCTCCAGCTGCGCGACCGCGCCACCCTGCGGCTCGCCGTCGCCACCGTCGCCGCCAACGCGCTCGTGATCCTGCAAGGCGCTTTCGTCCGCGTCACCGGGTCCGGCGCCGGCTGCGGCCGCCACTGGCCGCTGTGCAACGGCGAGATCGTCCCGCTCGACGCCGGCATCCACACGGTCATCGAGTTCAACCATCGCTTGCTGTCGCTCGCGGTCCTGATCCTGGGGGCCTGGCTGTTCGCGCGCGTCTGGCGCGACCGCCGGCGGCGCCCCGGCCTCTTCGTCGCCACGGTCGCCGCCACCGCGTTCCTGCTCGTCGAGGCGCTCCTCGGCGCGCTCACGGTGCTTTGGGGGCTCACGGGCGACAACACGACCGTGGCGCGCGGGCTCATGGTCGCGACCCACCTGGTGAACTCGCTCCTGTTGGTCGGTTCGCTCACGGCGGTGTGGCTCTACGCGCGGCCGCGGCCGCCCGCTTGGCCGCTGCGGCTGCGGCGCCAGGGGGCGCTGAGCACCGTGCTCCTGGTCGGGCTGGTGGGGATGCTCTTCCTGATGTTCACCGGCGGCATCGCGGCGATGGGCAACACGATGTTCCCGTCGGCCTCGCTCGCCGAGGGGTTCGCCGCCGACCTCGACCCGAACGCCCACCCGCTCATCCGCTTGCGGGTGTTGCACCCGCTCATCGCGGTGACCGTCGGCCTCTACCTGTTCTTGTCGCTCGGGACCGCTTGGTGGCTCAAACCCGCCCCCGAGGGGCGCGGGCTGGCGCAGGTCCTGTTCGGCACGTACCTGGCCCAGCTCGCGGTCGGCACCGTCAACCTGGTGCTGCTCGGTCCCATCGCCCTGCAACTGCTCCACCTGGGGCTGGCCGTCGTCGCCTTCGGCCTGCTGACCGCGCTCGCCGTCACCCTCCTCGCCGCTCCGGTCGCGCGCGCCAAAACGCCGGAGACCGCCCGTTTGGAGCCTGCCTGACGTGAAGGTCGCTTCGCCCGTCCTCCCGCGCGCCACCTGGCGCGACTACGTCACGCTGACCAAACCCAAGGTCATCAGCCTGCTGCTGCTCACCACCGTGGGCGCGATGTTCATCGCTGCGTCCGGGTACCCGGGCACCTGGCCGTTGATCGGTCTGCTGATCGGCGGGTACATGTCGGCCGGCGCCGCCGGCGTCTACAACATGGTGTACGACCGCGACATCGACGGGCGCATGCGCCGCACCGCGCTGCGGCCGACGGTCACCAACGTCGTGCCGACGGCGAACGCCCTCGCCTTCGCGATCGTCTTGACGTTCCTGAGCTTCGTGATCATCTGGGCGGCGGGCAACCTGCTGGCGGCGCTGCTCTCGTGGGCCGGCATCGCCTTCTACGTGATCGTCTACACGATGTGGCTCAAGCGCGCCACGTGGCAGAACATCGTCATCGGGGGCGCGGCGGGCGCCATCCCGCCGCTCGTGGGCTGGGCGGCGGTCACCGGCGAGCTGTCGCTCCTCGCCTGGCTGCTCTTCACGCTCATCTTCATGTGGACCCCGGTGCACTTCTGGGCCCTCGCGCTGATGATCCAGCACGATTTCGAGAAGGTGGGCGTGCCGATGGCGCCGAGCGTGATCGGCGAGCGCGCGACCGTCATGCAGATGGCGATGTACGCGGTGCTCACCGTGGCCCTCACCGTCATCCCGTTCGCGCTCCACGAGTTCTCGGTGGTGTACCTGTTGGCGGCGCTCGCGCTGAACCTGGTGCTCGCCGTGCGCGTCACGCGGCTGTTCCTGATGGCCAACCGGGGCGTGGCGATCGATCGCGCGACCGCGCTCCCGGTCTACACGTACTCGATGCTGTACCTCGCGCTGCTGTTCCTGGCGATGGCGATCGACCGCGCCTTCTTCAGCGTCGCGGTCTGAGGCCCCGGTCCTGGCCCGGCATCCGCTCCTCGCCCCCAAGTGGCTCGTCGGCCACGCCCTCGCGCTCGTCGTGCTGGTGTCGTTCACGCAGTTCGGCTTCTGGCAGTTGCGGCGGCACGACCAGCGTCAGGCGCGCGACGCCACGACCAGCGAGAGGCTCGCCGCGGTGCCCGTGGCGATCGACGAGGCGGCGGCGGCGGCGCTCGCGGACGTCGCCGCGGGGGTGCCGGCGGCCGACGCCTTCCGGGGGCGGCGAGCGACGGCGACGGGCACCTTCGAACCGGACGACGAGGTGCTGCGGCGCTCGATGAGCCGCAACGGCGTGCCCGGGTACCACGTCGTGACCCCGCTCGCGCTGGCCGACGACGCCGGCCGGCGTCTCTGGGTCGAGCGTGGTTGGGTGCCGCAGGAGTACGGCGCCGTGCCCGTCGTGGCGGCGCCGCCGCCGGGGGGCGTCGTGGTGGTCGAGGGCTGGTTGCGCGCCCCCGACGTGCCCCCCAGCGGCTGGGTGGCTACGCTGGCGCCGCGCGATCCGCCCGAGGGGCGCCTGACGACGGTCGCGTACGTCGACCTGGAGCGCCTGTCGGCGCAGGTCGCCGGACCGGCCGTGCCGGCCGTGCTGCTCCTCGCCGCGAGCGAACCGGCGACCCCCGCCGAGCTACCGCTGCCCCTCACGGCGCCGGTCCTCGGCCCTGGGCCGCACCTCGGTTACGCGATCCAGTGGTTCGCCTTCACGCTCGTCACCCTGATCGGGTACCCGACGCTCCTGCGCCGGGTGCAGCGCGAGCGCGGCGACGCCAGCGCGGCGACCGGCTCGGCCGCCGGCGGCTGACCGGCCCGCGGGCCGGTCAGCCAGCGCGCCGGCTTTCAGCCGGCGGCCTTCTTCGCCACCGCGGTGCGCAACGCGTCCAGGAGCGCATCGAACGGTTGTACGAACTTCGCGACGCCCTCGTCTTCGAGCCGCGCGGTCACCGCGTCGAGGTCGATGCCCAGGTCCGCGAGGGCGTCGAGCTGGGCGGCCGCCGCCTCGAGGTCGTCGTCGAGGCGGGGCGCCGGCTCGCCCTGGGCGCGGTACGCATCGAGCGTCTCGCGCGGCAGCGTCGTCACGGTGTCGGCGCCGATCAGCGGCTCGACGTAGTGGGTGGCGGGGTACGCGGGGTCCTTGGTGCCGGTGGACGCCCACAGAAGCCATTGGGGCCGAGCGCCCAGCGCCGCGAGGCGGGCGAAGCGCTCGCCACCGAAAGCCTCCTGGTAGCGCTGCCAAGCGCCTTTGGCGCTCGCGATGGCGGTGCGGCCCCGCAGCGCGGCGGCTTCGCTCGCGCGCGCCCCGCCCGCTGCGGCGAGGCGGTCGAGCTCCGGGTCGACCGCGACGTCGATCCGCGACAGGAAGAACGAGGCCACCGACGCGATCGCGTGGAGCGGCAAGCCCTGGTCGGCGCGCCACTCGAGGCCCTTCAGGTAGGCCTCGGCGACGTCGGCGTAGCGCTGCAGCCCGAACAGCAGCGTCACGTTGACGCTCACGCCGTCGCGGGTCAGGCGCTCGACCGCCTCGAGGCCGGCAACGGTGCCGGGGACCTTGATGAAGACGTTCGGGCGGGCCAGGCGCGCCCACAGCCGGTGCGCCTCCGCGATCGTGCCCGCGGTGTCGTGGGCCAGGTTCGGGGCGACCTCGAGCGACACGTAGCCGTGGCGGCCGTCCGAGGCGCGGTAGCGCTCGAGGAACAGGTCGGCGGCGTCCTGGACGTCCTCGATCGCGAGCGTCTCGTAGATCTCGACGACCTCCAGGCCCTCGCCGGCGAGGGCGGCGATCGCTTCGTCGTAGTCGTGGCTGCGGGCGATCGCCTTCTCGAAGATCGCCGGGTTCGAGGTGACCCCGTGGAGGCCGTCTTCGTCGATCAGACGCCGGAGGTCACCGGACCGCAGCATGCCGCGGCCGATCTCGTCGAGGTAAACGGACTGTCCGAGTTGCGCGAGGCGCTTGAGCGGGTTCATGCCGCTCAGGATACCGCGGGGGTGGCTGCCGTCCGTCAAACGCGCGTCTCGACCGCGTCCGCGACCACCTGGTCGGCGCCGTCGGCGCCCCCGGGGCGCACGCCGAGCCGCACGCGCGGCAGCGGCTCGACGGCGGGGCCACTCACCGCTCGGCCGGCGCGCAGGACGTCGAAGACGGAGAGGTGGCAGCCGCAGGTCAGCGCGGGGCGGTCGCTGCGGTAGTTGAAGGCGAAGGCGACGAGCTCGATGTCGGTGTTGAGGTCGAGGATGCAGTGCAAGTGGGTGCAGACCCGCGAGAACCCGACCAGGTGCACCGGGCCGTCGGCCGTGCTCGCGGTGGTGCCGCCGGGGACCGGTTCGGGCACCCGGACCGCGAGGCTGGGGATGCCCGCGACGGCGAAGGGCACGGCCGCCCACGGGGCGTCGAAGCGGTCGAGCGACGCGACGTCGGTCTCCGGCGCCGTCGTGAAGTTCGGTGGGTCGGCGGGCGCCAGCTTCGCGAAGTGGATCCGGTAGGCCTCGTAGACGCCGAAACCGGCGCCCCCCGTCGCGAGCAGCACCGGCAGACGCCACAGCCAGGCGTTCAGTCGCCGCCGGTCGGCGTCGACGGTCGCTGGTGTCGCGGGCTCGGGGGCGTCGTCCATCGGGTGCCTCAGCGCGGCGTCGCCAGCTCCTGGCCGACCCACTGCGCCAAGACCTCGACCTGGTCCTCGCTCAGCACCGCGCCGAAGCCCGGCATGGCGCCGCGACCGAAGCGGACCAGGCTGCGCACGTTGCCCTCGTCGCGCGCGCGCGCGTTGCCCGTCAGCCGGGGGCCGACGCCCCCCTGGCCGGCGGAGCCGTGGCACAGGGCGCAGTTCGCTTGGTACAGGGTGGCGCCGACCTCGAGCAGGAGCGCCGGATCGGCGAGCGCCGCGCTCGCCTCGGCCTCGCCGGTGAGGGCCTCGCTCGGACCGCCCACGCTCGTGGCCCCGGATGCCGGGGCGGGGGTCGCCGGGGCGGGGCTCGCCGCCGCGCTGATGGCGTCGCCCGACGCAGCGCCGCCGCCCGCGAGGCGCGCCTGCGCGGCCTCGATCAACCCGGTCACCCGGCCGGCGGCCTCGAACCCGACGGCGTCGACGTGCGCCTGCCAGGCGCGAACGGCGGCGGCATCGTCGCCCTGGATGACGTAGGCGTTGCCCAGGAAGAGCGTCGCTTGCGGTTCGAGGGCGGCCAGACCGCCGGCGGCGGCCGCAGCGCGCTCCAGCACCAGGATCGCGTCGTCGGTGCGGCCGCGGATGAAGAGCAGCTCGCCGGTGCGCGAGAGCGCGAGGACGTTCTCGGGGTCGAGGTCGGTGAGGACCTCGAAGTAGATCTCGACCGCGGGGTCCTGCGCGCCCGACGTCCAGTAGACCTCGGCGAGCGCCATGAGGTTCTCGACCGATCGGTCCTGCGCGAGGGCCTCGGTGGCTGGGCCGATCGCCTCGACGAGCTCGAGGCGGGCGCGGGCGTCGCCGTCGCCGCTCCCCTCGGGGGTGGCGAGGTAGGCCGTGAAGGCCTCGGACGAGGCCTCGAGCTCGCCGAGGGCGAACGACAGCTCGCCGAGCGCGAAGAGGGTCTCGGGGTCGGTGGGGTCGACGCGGCGGGCCTCGACGAGAAGGTCGCGCGCGCCGGCCAGGTCGGTGGCGACGGCCAACAGGGCGAGGCGCTTGTACGCGAGCGCCGGCGGCAGCCCGGTCCCGGCGTTCTCGACGACGGTCAGGACGCGCCGGTAGGTCGCCCCGGCGTTCTCGCCGTCCTGTAGGCCCCAGTAGGCGTCCGCCAGCGCCATGAGGTTGGCGACGCTCGGGTCGCGGTCGGCCGCGCGCTGGAGGTCGCGCAGCGCCGTCGCCACGGCCAGGTCGGACTCGAAGGACGTGGTGACGGTGTTGTCGCCGATCCGGGGCAGCACGAAGGCCCCGAGGCTGGCGGCAGTCACGAGCACGATCCCGAGCAGGCCGAGGGTGCCCCACGGCAGCCGGCGGGTGCCCGGACGCGTGGCGGGACGCGGCGCGGCGCCGATCGGCGCGGGCGCCCGCGCGTCGCGGCGCTGCTCGAGCGTGCGCAGCACCTGCGCGGCCTTCGCCTCGTAGCGCGCCCGCAGCGCCTCGCGGCGCGCGGCGGGTAGGTCGAGGCGGCCGTCGAGCTCGCGGATCGCCAGCAGCAGCGCGTCGCGTTCCTCCTCGAGGTCGACGACCACCGGGTCGCGGTCGTCGGGCAGCGGGTCTACTCCCTTGCGCACGAAGAGCGGCACCACCGCGTAGGCGAGGGTGACGAGCACCAGTAGGACGACGATCACGGACGTGAGCACGGAGGACCTCGGGTTCGCCTAGGGGCGGGGGGCGGGGGCGGACGCGTCGGACCCGGCGTGGGCAGCGCCGGACGCGGCGCCGCTGGCGGCGAGCGCGGCGCGAACGCGCTCGCGGTCGTCGTCGGCGACGTCGACGACGAGGTCGGCGGCACGACGCCAGCGTCGGATCAAGACGAGCATGACCGCGGCGCCGACGAGGAGCGCGGCCACCGGGAGCAGCCAGACGAGGAGCATGACGCCCGTGCGAGGCGGGTTCAGCAGGATCCAGTCGCCGTAGCGCTCCTGGAAGAAGGCGAGGATCTCGGCGCGGGTGCGCCCTTGGTCGAGCTGGTCCTGGATGAGGACGCGCATCTCGCGCGCGATCGCGGAGTTCGACTCGGCCACCGACTCCGACACGCACGTCGGGCAGCGCAGCTCGTCGCCGATGGCGAAGACCTCGGCATCGAGGGCGCGCTGTTGCGCCCATGCCGTCGAGCCGACGAGCCCCGCGAGCAGCACGAGCCAGGTGGCGGCGAGCGCGATCCGACGCAGCGGGAGGAGGCGCGTCACCGGCGCAGCTCCGCGATCCGCGCGTCGAGCAGCGCGCCGTCGACCGGCCCGGCGTGCTTGTACGCCACGGTGCCGTCGGCGTGGACGAAGAAGGTCTCGGGCACGCCGAAGAGGCCGAAGGCGATCGAGGTCCGCGAGTCGTCGTCGATGGCGTTCGGGAAGCTCAGGTCGAACTGGTCGACGAAGGCCCGGCCCGCGGCGAGCGCGCCGCGGTCCTGGGTCTGGATGCCCACGAAGGCGACCTCGCCCTCGTAGCGCCGGGCGGCGTCCTCGAGGAACGGGGCCTCCTGGTAGCACGGGCCGCACCAAGAGGCCCAGAAGTTGATGACCATGGGCACCCCGGCCTCGCCGGGGGCCACCGCCAGGGTGGGCCCGAACTCGGGGGCGTAGCGGGCGTGCAGCGGCAGCTCGAACGCCTCGAAAGGCCGGCCGATCAGGTTCGAGGGGATGTCGCGGTCGGGCGATCCGCGGAGCAGGCCGAACAGGAACAGACCCCCGAGCGCGGCCGTGACCACGGCGACGATGGCGACGCGCTTCACGCCGGGGAGCGCTCGCCGAGCGGCGCTTCGGCGAGGGCCTTGCGGCGGCTCGCCATCGGGGTGAGGGCCCAGACGGTGCCGAGCGCCATGATCGCGCCGGCGATCCAGACCCAGATGATGCCCGGGCTCTGCACGACGCGCATGATCACCGCGTCGGCGTTGGGGTCGACCGCGCCGGCGACGCTCAGGTACAGGTCGTGGGCGGCGGTGTAGTGCACGGCCGGGGTGGCGACGGCCATCGAGTTCTGGGCGAAGACGTTGATGCGCGGCCGGAGCACCTCGAGCTGGCGGCCGTCCTGGATCACGCCGACCTCGACGCCGACGCTGGTGCGCCCGAGGTCTTGCTCCGCGAAGGGGCGCAGCGCCTCGAGCTCGTAACTGGCGAAGGCGACGCGCTCACCGTAGGGGAGGCGGAGCTGGACGTCGGTGCGGTACGCGGACGAGGCGAGGATCCCGAGCGCCATGACGACGACGCCCAGATGGACGACCATGCTGCCGACCTTGCGGCGCTGTTCGTTGGCGTAGCGAAGCGTCGTGGCGGCGAGCCCGCGGCGCGCGAGGCGCGCGCGCGGCACGACCGCCCCGGCGAGGAGCAGGCCGATGCTGACCACGTTCCAGCCTGCGAGGCCGACGGTGAGCAGCGGGTAGATCCCGCGCATCCCGAAGGTGAACGCGGCGACGGCGGCGACGGCGAAGCCGACGCTCATGGCGGCCAGGTTGCGGCGCAGCGACTGGCCCTCGGCGCGGCGCCAGGGAAGCAGCGGACCGACGCCCATCAGCCAGAGCACGAGCATCCAGAGCGGCAGCGAGATCTGATCGAAGAAGGGGGCGCCGACGGTGACGCGCGAGCCGTTGATCGCCTCGACGATCAGCGGGAACAGGGTGCCGAGCAGCACGGCGAAGGTCATCGCCAGGAAGAGCACGTTGACGCCCAGGAACGCCCCCTCGCGGCTGACGGCCGCGTCGAGCTCGGCGCGGTCGCGCACCTGGTCCCAGCGCCAGGCGACCAGCCCCAGGCTGCCGAGGGTGATGACGAAGAAGAAGCCGAGGAAGACCGGCCCCACGGGCCCGTCGCCGAAGGCGTGGACGCTCGAGACCACCCCGGAGCGCGTCAGGAAGGTGCCGAGGATCGAGAGCGCGAAGGTCAGCACGATGAGCAGGACGTTCCAGGACTTGAGCATGCGCCGACGCTCCTGCACCTGGACGCTGTGCAGGAAGGCGGTGGCCGTGAGCCAGGGCATGAAGCTGACGTTCTCGACCGGGTCCCACGCCCAGTAGCCACCCCAGCCGAGCACCTCGTAGCTCCACCAGCCGCCGGCGACGATCGCCGCGGTGAGGAAGCCCCAGCCCGCCAGGGTCCAACGGCGCGTCTGCGCCATCCATTCGGTGCCGGGGCGGCGCGTGATCAGCGCGGCCATGGCGAAGGCGAAGGGGATCGTGAGGCCGACGAAGCCGAGGTACATGAGCATCGGGTGGACCGCCATCATCCAGTGGTTCTGGAGCAGCGGGTTGGCACCAGGGCCGTCGAGCGGCGGGTTGGCCAGCACCACGAAGGGGTTGGCGACGACGACCACCACGAGCAGGAAGAAGACCGAGACGAACTGCATGATCGCGAGCGCCCAGGGGCGCAGCACCGTGTTGGGCGTCGTGGTAGCGAGGACGGCCGTGTAGGCGGTCAGCAGCCAGGCCCACAGCAGGATCGAGCCCTCGAGGGCGGCCCACAGCGTGACCACCTTGACCCAGGTGGGGGAGGCGATGCGCGAGTGCTCGGCGACGTACTTCACGCTGAAGTCGTCGGTGAGCAGCGCGGCCACCATCGCGACGATGGCGATGCTGGTGGCGAGGAACACGGCGACCGCGGTCAGGCGCGCGGACGTCTGCAGGCGCGCGTCACGGCGGACCGCGCCGATCGCGCCGGCGATCATGGCGTAGAGGGCGAGCGCGAGCGCCAGGGCGCTGGCGGCGGAGCCCAGCGTGCCGAGATCGATCAGGTTCATCGGGTCAGCTCCTGCTCGGGACGGCGCGCGTCACTTGAGCGACTCGCGGAGCGCCTCGACGTCGATCACGCCTTCTTCGGCCTCGTACACCTCGCTGTGGCGGACGAGCACGTTGTCGGACATGAAGACCTCGCCCTCGAAGTGCCCTTCGATGACGACGCCGACGTTCTCCTCGAACAGGTCGGGCGGTGCGCCGAAGTGGCTCACGGGGAACGAGACGATGCCGTCGGTCACCAGGAAGGTGAGGCGCAGGTCGCTCTCGTCGAAGGCGACGCTCTGGTCGGCGACGATGCCGCCCAGCCGCAGCCGGCGGGCGTCGTAGCGCTCGGGCTCGGCGGCGTACTCGTTCGGGAGCACGAAGTAGACGAGCGAGGTGGCGAGGGCCTGGTAGATCATGGCCCCGGCGATCACGAGCACGGCGACGCCGGCGACGGCGTACCCCCATTTGCGCTTCATCGGATGCCCTTCCCTTCGCGGTCGAGGACGTCGTGGGCGCGTTCGTCGGCCACGAGGCGGCGGCGACGCCAGCCGAGGTAGGCCAGGTACCCACCGTACGCGAGCAGCAGTTCGACCCAGGCCACGGTCACCCAGGTCCAGTGCGACCAGTTCTCAAACACGGACGACCCCCTCGGGGGCGACGGTGCGGACCGCACCGCGCGTGCGCGCCTCTTCGAGCTCGGCCTCGATGCGGCCCAAACGCACCCGCTCGAGCATGAAGCCCAGGTAGATCAGCCCGGCGACGACGGTCGTGAAGAGCAGCACGCCGAGCATGGTGCCGTCCATGGTGACGCCCGAACCGTCGAGCGCGACGCTCTTGGCGGGGTGGAGCGTGCGGAACCACTCGGCGGCCAGGTAGTTGAAGGGCAGGCTGGCCGCCGCGACGATCGCGACCACTGCGGACACGCGGCCGCGCCGCACGGGGTCGTCGATCAGCCCACGCACGACGAAGTAGCCGACCATCAGCGCCACCATGATCGCGGTGAGCGTGAGCTTGGCGTCCCAGGTCCAGAAGGTGTTCAGGGTCGGCTTGGAGTAGGTCATGCCACCGACGATCGTCAGGGCCGAGAAGAGCAGGCCCATCTCGGCCGACGCCGCGGAGCGGACGTCGTCGCCGCGCTTGCCGCGCCACAGGTAGAGGGCGCCGAAGAGCGCGGTCAGCCCGACGGCCACGAAGCCGATCCAGGCGACCGACACGTGGGCGTACATGATGCGGATCAGGTCGCCCTGGTTGACGTCGCGCGGGCTCGCGACGAGCCCGAGGTACGCAGCGATCGCGAACATCGGGCCCACCGCCACCCAGTAGATGGTCATCCAGCGAGGCCGTCGGAGAGGGGCGGTCGCGTCGGTCATCGGTCGACTCCTTCGGAACGTCCGGACCGCTCGCGGTCCGGGGTGGGATGGGGCGCCTCGCCGTGCCCGCTCACGCTTCGACCACGAAGCGGAAGAGGGTCGTGCAGACGACCGCGTAGACGAGGTCGAAGCCCACGAGCAATCTTAGCCAAGCGGCCGCGAGCTCGAGGTCGTCCGAGCCGACGATGGCGCCGCTGGCGCGGACGGCGGCGAGCAGGATCGGGACGACGACGGGGAACATCAGGACCGGCAGCAGCGACTCGCGCGCGCGCAGGTTGGCGGTGAGGCCGGCGTAGAACACCGCGATGAGGGCGAAGCCGAGGGTGCCGGCGACGACGATGCCGACGAGCCACCCGGCGCTGGGGCCGAGGTCGGCACCGTACAGGCCGCCGGCGATCGGCAGGAGCAGGACGCCCAGAGCGGCCATGAGGAGCCAGTTGGCGAGCAGCTTGCCCACGTAGACCGCCGCCCGCGGCAGCGGCCAGCCGAGCAGCGCCTCGAGCGCGCCGTCCTCGAGGTCGGCCTGCCAGCTCTGGGCGGCCGAGATGACCCCGGCGAAGGCGAGCGCCACCCAGAGCGCCCCCATCGCGCCGGTGCGCATCAGGTCCGGGTTCTGGCCGAAGGCGAAGGCGAGGACGCCGAGCGTGACCGCCGAGAAGAAGACGGTGGCGACGGTGACGGCCTTCGAGCGCGCCTCCTGGAGCAGGTCCTTGCGCGCGATCCAGAGCACGGCCCGGAGGTCGTTCACGATCGCGCCCCTTCCCCGAGGTGGGCCACGACCCGCAGGCGTCCGCCCGCGACCTCGACGATCGCGTCGGCGGTGCCGCGGCTGCGCGGCAGGTCGTGCGAGGCGAGCAGGACCGTGCGTCCCTCGCGGCGAGCGTCGGCGACCAGCGTGTCGACGAGCGCCTGGCCGTCCTCGTCGAGCGCGGCGTAGGGCTCGTCGAGCAGCCAGACCGGCGCGTCGGTGAGCAGCAGCCGCGCGAGCGCGAGCCGCTTGCGCATCCCGCTCGAGTACGCGCGCACCAGGTGGTCGCCCGCGCGCGTCAGGCCGACGCGGTCGAGCAGGCCGGCGACGTCGACGACCTCGGGCGCGAGCCCGCGCAGCGCGGCGGCGAGCCGCAGGTTCTCGCGCCCGGAGAGGGCCCCGTAGGCGCCGCCGAAGACCGGCAGCGAGGCGACGCGCGCGCGCACCTCGTGGGCCTCGCGCACGACGTCGAAGCCGTGCACGGTGGCCGTGCCGGCCGCCGGGCGGAGGCGGGTGCCCAGGAGCCGCAGCAGGGTCGTCTTGCCGGCGCCGTTCGGGCCGTGCAGGGCGACGACGCGGCCGGCGCCGACGTCCAGGTCGAGGCCGGCGAGCACCGGGGCGCCGCCGTAGCCCTGCACCAGCCCCCGGAGGCGGATGGCGACCTCGTGCTCGGCGCCGGCCGGCCCATCGCCGCGAGCCGCGCCGTCAGCGAACGCCGCGCGCGTCACAGGCGCGACCACAACCAGTCGGGCGTGAACTGGATGAGCAGCAGGTTCAGACGCGTGAAGGCGCCCGAGACCATGAGCACGCCGACCACGAGCAGCAAGGCGCCCGCCCCGCGCTCGAGCCACGGCAGCCACGGGCGCAGGCGGCTCGAGACGCGCAGGAACGGCTCGAAGGCCACGGCGGCGAGCATGAAGGGCACGGCGAGGCCGGCGGCGTACGCCGCGAGCAGACCGACGCCGCCCGCGAGCGTGCCGGCGGCGCCGGCCGCAGTGAGGATGGTGCCGAGCACCGGACCGATGCAGGGCGTCCAGCCGAAGGCGAAGGCCATCCCGAGCAGCAACGCGCCCAACGGGGTCTGGGTGTCGGTGCCGGCTCCGAGCGGGCGGCGGGTGTCGCGGTAGAGCAGCGGGAGCCGGATGACGCCGAGCATGACCAGGCCGAAGCCGATGACGAGCACGCCGCCCACCGTGGTCAGCGTGTCGCGGTGCTCGCGCAGGACGCTGCCGAGCGCGCTCGCCGAGGCGCCCATGGCGATGAAGACGAGCGAGAAGCCGAGCACGAACATCCCGGCGTTCCGGAGCACGAGGGCGCGGCGCGCGCCCGCGCTCCCGCCGACGTACGCGAGGTAGGTCGGGACCAACGGGAGCACGCACGGCGACAGGAACGACAGGATGCCGGCGAGGAAGGCGACGGGGAGCGTGGGCATCGAGGTCGCATCGTACCGGGGATGCGCAGGGACGTTCCGTCAACGCTGGTACGAGGCGCCGCCCCGCGGTCCGGTGCACGGGGCGGGGCGCGTCGAGTGCGGCGGGTCGACTACTCGGCCGCGTCGACGGGGGTCGCGTCGGGCAGTGCCACGACGCGCCCGAGCACGTCGACGACGACGTGCGTCGCGTCCGCGGCGGCCGCCCGCACCTCGTCGCGGAACGCGGCCGCGTCGCCTTCGCCCGCGACGAAGGTCAGGTCGGCCACGACCGCCCCGCCGTCCTCTGGCGCGCCGGCGTAGAAGACGAGCCGGACCGAGGTGCCGTCGGTGAGTCGCCCGACCAGTCCAGGGACGATGGGGCCGACGTCGGCGTCGGCCTCGAGCCAGCGGGCGAACGCCTCACCGCGCAGCGCTTCGCCGTCCGCCCCGAGGCGCGCCCACACGTCGTCGCGGCGGCCGATGGGTGCGCCGAGCGGGCCGCCCCGAGAGTCGACGCGCCAACCGTGCATCGCGACGGCCCCGTCGGGAGCGCGGCGCGCGAAGAACGCGCCCGCGCGACGGCTGGGCTCGGTCGTCGCGGTGTCGGCCGTGGCGTCGGGCGCGCCGCCGGCGGCGTCCTGGGCGAGGGCGGGGGAGAGGGCGAGGGCGCCGACGAGGACGAGGCCGAGTGGAAGGGCGGTCCAGGTGGCGCGGCGGATGGTGCCGTTCTTGGTGCTCATGCGTGATCCTCCGGTTCGGAACGGGCTCAGGGGCCCGTCCTGGC
>JARGGE010000119.1 GCA_029210865.1 Trueperaceae bacterium | reverse complement strand
GAATAGGCGCACCGACTTCATTCGCCCCATGAAGCCAATGATCCCAAAGTGGGCGCACCAAGATTCGAACTTGGGACCTCGTCGTTATCAGCGACGCGCTCTAACCGACTGAGCTAATCGCCCAAGACCGGACGGAAGTGTACCCGCGGGGGTCGATGGGTGTCAACGCGACGGGTAGCATGCTTCCCATGGTCGAGATCCTGCACCTCGCCAAGCCCCGCGGCTTCTGCGCCGGCGTCGTCATGGCCATCGACGTCGTGGTCGAGGCCGCGGCCGAGAACGCCGCTCGCGGCGAGGGCGACCTCGCCGTCTACCACGCCATCGTCCACAACGACACCGTCGTCGGCCGCCTCGAGCGCGAGCACGGGGTCCACTTCGTCGAGGACCTCGCCGACGTCGATGGCGTCCGCGCCTCGGCCGCGGCATCCGGCCGATCCGTCTCCGACGTCGTGGTGTTCAGCGCCCACGGGGTCAGCCCTGCGGTCCGGGCCGAGGCCTCCCGGCGCGGCCTGACCACGCTCGACGCCACCTGCCCGCTGGTCACGAAGGTCCACTCGGAGGCGAAGAAGTACGCCCGCGAGGGGTACCGGATCCTGCTGATCGGCGACTCGACGCGCCACCAGGAGGTCGTGGGCACCTTCGGGGAGGCACCCGAGGCCACCACGGTCGTCAGCGTGATCGGCAACCGCCACCCCGACCCCGGCCTCGCCGACCCCCACACGGTCACGGTGCCGGACCCGAGCCGCGTGGTCGTGCTCACTCAGACGACGCTCTCGGTCGACGACACGATGCGCACCATCGACGTGCTGCGCGCGCGCTTCCCCGATCTGGTGGTGCCCGCGCGCGACGACCTGTGCTACGCCACCAAGAACCGGCAGGACGCGGTCAAGGCGATCGCCCCGCAGGTCGACGCGTTCGTGGTCGTCACGAGCACGACGTCGTCCAACGGGATGCGGCTGCTCGAGCTCGCCGAGACGCTCACCGGGCGCGCGCTGCGGGTCGAGGGCGCGGACGACCTCGACCCGGCCTGGTTCGACGGGGTCCGGCGCGTCGGGGTGACCTCGGCCGCCTCCACCCCCGACGACCTGGTGCAGGAGATCGTCGCCTGGTTCCGCGACCGCAACCCCGGGCTGCAGGTCGTCGAGGAGGGCGAGTGCGAGGACGTCGAGTTCCGCAAGCCCAAGCGCGTCCCGCCCACCGCCACCGCGACGGCGTGATGCCGCGCGGGCCGGCGCGACCCTTCTCGGTCGCGCCGATGATGGACTGGACCGACCGGCACTACCGCCGCTTCGTCCGCGGCCTGACGCGCCGGGCCCTGCTCTACACCGAGATGGTGACGGCGGCCGCGGTCCTGCACGGCGACCGCGAGCGGCTGCTGGGCTTCGACGAGGTCGAGCACCCGGTGGCGGTGCAGCTCGGCGGCGACGACCCGGCGGCGCTCGCCGAGGCGGCCCGCGCGGCGGTCGCCTGGGGGTACGACGAGGTCAACCTGAACGTCGGGTGCCCGAGCGACCGCGTGCAGCGCGGGCGCTTCGGCGCCTGCCTGATGGCGCACCCGGAGGTGGTGGCCGAGGCGGTGCGCGCCTTGCGGCAAGCGGTCGCCGTACCCGTCACCGTCAAGCACCGCTTGGGCATCGACGACCTCGACGGCGACGCCCACCTGCACGGCTTCGTCGCCGCGCTCGTCGACGCGGGCGTCGACCGGGTGGTCGTCCACGCGCGCAAGGCCTGGCTCGAGGGCCTGTCGCCGAAGGAGAACCGCACCGTCCCGCCGCTGCAGCACGAGCGCGTCGTCGCGCTCAAGCGGGCCTTCCCGGGCCTGCGGGTCGAGACGAACGGCGGCGTCCGCGACCTCGACGCGGTCCGCGCGCACCTGCGGACGGTCGACGGGGTGATGGTGGGGCGCGCTGCCTACGAGGACTCCTTCGTGCTCGCCGGCGTCGACGCCGCGGTGTTCGGCGAGGAGGCGCGGCCGAGCCGCGCCGAGGCGGTCGCCGCCTACCTCCCGTACGTCGAGGCGCGCCGGTGCGCCGGCACGCCGCTGCCGCCGCTCGTCAAGCCGCTGATCGGTCTGGCGCGCGGCGCCCGCGGCGGGCGGAGCTGGCGCCGCACGCTCTCGGAGGGCTCGGTGCGGCCCGGCGCCGGACCCGAGCTGATCGAGCGCGCCCTGGCGGCCCTGCCCGACGAGGTGCGCGACGCGCGCCCGGACGCCGCTGCGGCCGCGACCCCGGTCGGCGCGACCGCCGACGGCGTAGGCTCGCGCGCGTCCCGGTCGGCGCGACCGCCGACGGCGTAGGCTCGCGCGCGTCCCGGTCGGCGCGACCGCCGACGCTGGTAGACTCGCGCGCATGACGCGCTGCACCGTCGTCCGAGGGATCCGAGGGGCCACCACCGTCGAGGAGGACCGGCCCGACCTGGTGCTCGAGGCGACGCGCGAGCTGCTGCGCGCGATGCTCGAGGCCAACAGCATCGACGCGTTCGAACCGATCGCCGCGATCTTCTTCACCACCACCCACGACCTGGTCTCGACCTTCCCGGCCGAGGCCGCGCGCGAGCTGGGCATGCACCGCGTGCCGCTCATCTGCAACAGCGAGATCCCGGTGCCGGGCCGGGTGGGCAAGGCCGTCCGGGTGATGCTCCAGCTGAACACCACCAAGAGCCAGGACGAGATCGTCCACGTCTACCTGCGTGGCGCGCGAGGGTTGCGGCCGGACCTCGACAGCGCGCAGTGATGCGGGCGCACCCGCTCCGAGCGGGCGCGCCCGCATCACCGCGACTCACGCGCCGGCGAAGCTGAGGTCGGCGAGCGCCAGGCTGGGCGCCGCGATCATGGCGCCCTTCGGGAACCAGGTCAGGTCGTCGCCCACCGCCTCGACACGCTCGAGCAGCTCGAAGAGGTTGAACGAGACGGCGAAGTCGTCGACCGGCGAGCGTTCGCCCCCGACGACCTCGAGCCCCATCGCCTGCACCGAGACGTCGCCGGTGATGGGGTTCGCCCCCGCGTGCACGCCCATCAGGTCGGTGACGATCACGCCGTCGCCGGCGGGGATGCCGGCGCCCGGCTCGAGGACGAGGTTGGTGGCGGCGACCCCGAGCGTCGAGGCGTAGCTGCGCGCGGCGTGGCCGGTCGTCGCCTGGCCCGTGCGGCGCGCGGTCTCGCTGTTGTGCAGGAAGGAGCGCAGCACCCCGCGGTCGACGAGGACGACGCGCTGCGACGGCGCCCCCTCGGCGTCGAAGGGGCGACTGCCGAGGCCGTCGGGCCGGGTCGCGTCGTCGACGATGGTGACGAGCTCGCTGGCGATCCGCTCCCCGAGGCGTCCGGCCAGGCGCGACGTGCCCTCGGCGAGCGACTTGCCCGAGATCGCGTAGCCGAAGAGCCCGAGCAGGGTGGCGACCACGTCGGGTTCGAGCACCGCGCGGCGGCGGCCGGTGCGCAGCGGCCGCGCCCCCAGGTGCCGGCCCACCTTGTCGAGCATGGACTGGGCCGTGCGGCCCGGGTCGAGCGCGTGGAACTCCTTGCCAATCTCGACGTCCCAGCCCTGCTTGACGCTCTCGCCCTCGCGCATGACGAGGACCCCCATCAGGCCGACGTAGCCGTTTCGGTACCCGCCGTCGGCGCCCTGCGTCGAGCCCAGCGCGACCTCGGTCTCCTCCTCGACGTAGCGCGCGACCTGCATCGTCTGGACGCGCGCGTCGCCGGTGACGGCCCGCTCGAGCGCCGTGACGGCCGCCCCCTTCGCGTCGATCCCTGCGGAGAGGCCCTCGCCGACCAGTTCGTGGCGCCCCAGCGGCCGTCCGGCAGGCAGCGCCGCGCCGGCGCGCTCCTGTAGCGCGGCGTTCTCGATCGCCTCGTCGAGCGCCCAGGCGAGCGCGTCCTCGGTCAGCTCCTCGGAGGAGGCGTAGCCCGTACGCCCGTCCGCGACGACGCGCAGCCCGACGCCCCCCTGGGTGGCGTGGGTGAGATCCGAGACGCGGCCGTCGTCGGCCTGGATCTCGAGCTTGCGCTCGAAGGTGGCGAGCACCTCGAGGTCCACGCCGCGCTCGCCGGCGCGCTCCAGCAGCCAGCGCTTCGCTTGGTCGACGTTCACGCTTCCCCTCCCACGACGATCTCGGACACGCGCACGTGCGGCTGACCCACCTCGGTGGGGATCGACCCGGACATCGAGCCGCACATGCCTGGAGCGGTCTCGAGGTCGGCGGCCACCGCCTCGACCTTCCGCAGGGTGTCGGGTCCCTTGCCCACCAGCATCGCCCCGCGGACGGGCTCGGCGACCTGCCCGTCGCGGATCAGGTAGCCCTCGTTGACGGCGAAGTTGTACTCACCCGAGCCCGGGCGGACCTGGCCCCCGCCCATCACCTTGGCGTAGAGGCCCAGCTCGATCCCGTCGAAGAGCGCCGCCTGCGGGGTGGCGCCCGGCTCGAGGAAGGTGTTGCGCATGCGCGACGTGGGCGCGTACGTGTAGTCCTGGCGGCGCCCGGAGCCGGTGGGGCGGTAGCCGGTCTTGAGCGCGCCCCAGCGGTCGACCATGTAGCTCTCGAGGATGCCGCCGCGGATGAGGACGGTGCGCTCGGTGGGCGCGGCCTCGTCGTCGAAGCGCGAGGAGCCCCAGGCGTGCGCGATCGTGCCGTCGTCGACGTAGGTGACGACGTCGCTGGCGACGCGCTCGCCGAGCTTGCCCGCGAGCGCCGACGCGTTGCGCGCCACCGAGGTGGTCTCGAGGAGGTGGCCGAGCGCCTCGTGGAAGATCACCCCGCCGAAGGCGTTGCCGATGACCACCGGCATGGTGCCCGCGGGAGCCTTCTTGGCCCGCAGGTTGACGAGCGCCTGCTCGGCGGCGCGGCGACCGACGTCCGCGGCCGGGCACCGATCGAAGAGCTCCAGCCCCACCGACAGCCCGGGGCCGTGGAACCCCGTCTGGGTCTCGGCACCGTCGCTGGCGATGACCTGTGCGACCAGACGCGTCCGGACGCGGCGGTCGTCGACCCAGGTGCCTTCGCTGTTGACGATCGTGACGTCCTGCTCCCATTCGAGCAGGCGCGCTTGGACCTGATGGACGGCCGGGTCGATGCGGGCGCCGGCGTCGAGCTCGCGCAGGCGCTCGAGGCGCCAGGCCTTGGGGTGGGCCTCGAAGGCGACCTCGGGGGCGTGCGGGTCGAGCCCGCCGGCGCCGGGGCGCCGGAGGTCGAGCCCGCCGGCGCCGTGCGCGTCGGGGCTCGCGGCCCCGTCGAGCGCGCCGCTCCCGCGCAGCCGCACCAGCGAGGCGACGAGCTCGCCGAGGCTGGCGTCCGAGAGGTCGTTGGTGTACGCGTAGACGACGTCGTGGCCGAAGAAGAGGCGCAGGCCGACGCCGTGTTGGATGCCGCTGGTGGCCTCCTCGACGTGCCCGTCGATCGTGCGCAGCAGGCGCCGACGCCAGCGTTCGGCGTACAGCTCGGCGAAGTCGGCGCCGCCCGCACGGGCGGCGCCGAGCACGGTGGTGGCGGTATCGGGGTGCAGCATGCCCCGAGCATAGCAGGGGGCCGATGAACGTGGGCGAACGTCGCGATCGGTTGACTAGCAGGTGCGCCGGGCGCGCCGCAGTTCGGCGAGCCGGGCGTCGGCCAGGATGCGGATCAGGCTCGGGGAGTTGAGCATCGGTGACCTCCGATGCTTAAGATAGCGGTCGATGCCGATGTTTTCAAGGCGCCATCGGCGTATACCTATGCCGATGCGTTTTCGACCGCGTCCGGGCCCGCCACCACGGCCCGTTCGAAGCCGTGCAGGACCTCGTGCAGCGCGTCGGCGTCGAGCCGGTGGATCGCCTTGTTGCCCCGCTTCTCGAGGTGCACCAGGCCCGCCTCGCGCAGGAGCCGCAGGTGGCCGCTCACGGTCGGCTGGCTGACGCCGAGCTGCGCGGCGAGGTCACCGACGGTCAGGTGGAGGCCGGGGAAGCGCCCGATGAGCGCCAGGAGCATCGCGCGGGTGGGGTCGGCGAAGGCCTTCATCCGGTGGGCGAGGGCGCTCATGCGCTCCGCCGTGCGCTCGTGCAGCTGCTCGGTCCGGAGGCCGAAGCCGACGTACAGCGTGCCGTCCACGTCGAAGTGGAACCCTCCGGAGGCGGCGAGGCCGAGCGGTACGACCAGCACGCGGCCCTCGCGCTCGGCGCGGCCGATCGAGGCGGCCGCCGCCTCGAAGCGCACGAAGTGGTGCGGGGGCAGGGCGGCCAGGACGCTGCCCGACGCCTCGTAGCCGCGCTGGAAGGCACCGACGGCGGCGTCGGCGGCCGGGCGCCCCTCGCGCTCCCACACGCTCCGCAGCGAGCGCCAGAGCTGCCGGTGCGCGGCTGTCCAGGCCGCGTTGAAGGCCGGCTCGCGCAGCGCCCGCAGCCGCGTGGCCATGCGCTGCGCGACCGCGGCGTCCTCCTCGCCCCAGGTGCCGCCGTCGGCGAGCGAGCGCTCGGCGAGGAGCGCGACGTCGCCCAGGAAGCGGTCGGGGTCGGCGTCGCGCACGTAGCCGTAGCGCGCCGCGAGCAAGAAGGGTTCGACACCGGGACGCTCGGCGTCGCGGCCCGCCCACAGGTCGTGCACGGCGATGAGGACGTCCGGCGCTTCGTCGGCGAGGCGGCGCAACCAGCCGGGCGTCGTCGGCGAGGGCGCCGGCTCCGGCCCGTGCTTCTGGACCAGGAAGGCCGCGTAGACGAGCTCGAGGACGGGGGAGAGCACGGCGTCCACCCGCCCGGGTTCGCGGGCCGGCGCGCGGAAGGTGAGGATCGGTTCGGTGTCCATCGGTGTGCACCGATGGTAGCAGGTCGTCGTGCCGGGGACGGTGTCGGGCCGCCGCGCGCGGGGTGGTGGGCGGTCCCGGTCGCTCAGCCCGTCAGGTCGGCGTCGCGCCACTCGCGCACGGGGATCAGCTCGCCGCCGTCGACCGTGGCTTGCGTGACCTTGTGGCCGCGCGTCGTGGTGACCTCGAGCGTCGCCTGGTCCAGCGTCTTGGAGCCGACCAGCTCCTTGCGGACGAAGTAGCCGCCGCCCTCGATGCTCATCTCGCTCGTCTTGGAGAGCCGCACCTGGATGACCTCGCCGTGCTTCGCCGTGCGCACCCGGGCCCGCAGGGCCTGGCCATCGTCCTTGAAGCGCGGGTCTTGGCGGCGGAAGGGACCGAACATGCTTCGGAGTGTACCCTGCGGCCGTGTCCGGACACCCGGTCGACCTGCTCGGCGACGCCTACGCGGCGGCGGTGGCCGCCGCCGACCCCGCCGCGGCCGTGCGCGCCGCGCTGCCGGAGCCGCCCCGCGGCGAGCTGCTCGTGGTCGGGGCCGGCAAGGCCACGCTGGCCATGGCGCGCGCCGTCGAGGCCGCCTACGGCGAGCGCGGCGTCGCGGTCCGCGGCGCGATCATCGTCCCGCACGGGACGCGGGCGCGCGCGTCCGACGGACCCGTGCTGGGCGGCGGCGCCGGTATCGAGGTGCTCGAAGGGGCGCACCCGGTCCCGGACGCGGCCGCCGCCGCCGCGACCGAGCGGCTCCTGGCGCTCGTCGACGGGGCCGGCGCCGACGACCACGTCCTGGTGCTCGTGTCCGGCGGGGGCAGCGCCCTGCTCGGCGCCCCCGCGGGGCTGGCCCTCGCCGACCTGCGCGAGGTCGTCGACGGGTTGCTGCGCAGCGGCGCCGACGTCGCCGCGATGAACGTGGTGCGCCGCCGCCGCGACCGAGCGGCTCCTGGCGCTCGTCGACGGGGCCGGCGCCGACGACCA
Source organism: Trueperaceae bacterium (assembly GCA_029210865.1). Classification (GTDB taxonomy): domain Bacteria; phylum Deinococcota; class Deinococci; order Deinococcales; family Trueperaceae; genus JAABTL01. Next base: position 17 of record JARGGE010000119.1, on the reverse strand, counting down.
CGTCCTGGTGCTCGTGT
>JARGGE010000118.1 GCA_029210865.1 Trueperaceae bacterium | reverse complement strand
GACTTCGGCGTCGCCGCCCATCGCGACGCCTACCGCGCCGCGCTCGCGGAGGTCGAGGGCCGGCTCGGCCGCACCTGGCCGCTGGTCCTGGGCGGCGAGCGCATCAAGACGGCGACCACGATCGCCTCCGTCGACCCGTGCCGCCCCGACCGGGTGGTCGGCCACGCCGCCGCCGCCGGCGCGAGCGAGGTCGACCGGGCCTACGCCGCCGCCGAGGCGGCCTTCCCCGTCTGGTCCGGCTGGAGCGCCGCCGAGCGGGCGCGGGCGCTCTACCGGCTGGCCGCCGTCATGCGTCGGCGCAAGCTCGAGCTGTGCGCCTGGGAGACCTTCGAGGCCGGCAAGAACTTCCGCGAGGCCGACGCCGACGTCGCCGAGGCCATGGATTTCGTGGAGTACTACGCGCGGTCGGCGCTGCGGCTCGAGGAGCCGCTCGTCACCCATCCGTGGCCGGGCGAACAGAACGTGACGACGCTCGAGCCGATCGGCGTCGGGCTGGTCATCCCACCCTGGAACTTCCTGCTGGCGATCCTGGTCGGCAGCTCGATGGGGCCCGTGGCCGCCGGCAACACCGTCGTCCTGAAGCCGTCGCCGCAGACCCCCGTCATCGCCGGCGTCTTCATGGAGTGCATCGACGAGGCCGGTTGGCCCGCCGGCGTCGTCAACCTGATCACCGGCGCCGACGCCGACATCGGCGATCGCCTGGTCGACGACCCTCGGGCGCGCTTCATCAACTTCACCGGGTCGGTGGCCACCGGACTGCGCATCCACCAGCGTGCCGCCGCGGTACAGCCCGGGCAGCGCCACCTCAAGAAGACCTTCATGGAGCTCGGCGGCAAGGACGCGATGATCGTCGACGAGACCGCCGACCTCGACGTGGCCGTCACCGCGGCGGTGCAGGGCGGCTTCGGCTTCAACGGGCAGAAGTGCTCGGCGATGTCGCGCTTGATCCTGGTCGACGAGGTCCACGACGAAGTGCTCGAGCGCTTCGTCGCGGCGGCCGGCCGGCTGCGCGTCGGCCGTGCGGTCGACGACGCCGACGTGACGGCCGTCATCAGCGAGCGCCAGTTCGACAAGGTCGTCGGTTACGCCCGCCTCGGCGCCGAGGAGGGGCGCGTGGTGCTCGGTGGCGGCCCCGCGGCCGATCGCCCCGACGGCGGCTGGTACGTCGCCCCGACGATCGTCGCCGACGTCGCCCCCCATGCGCGGCTGGCGCAGGAGGAGGTCTTCGGACCGGTGGTGGCGGTGATCAGGGCGCGCGACTTCGACCACGCGCTGCGGATCGCCAACGACACCGACTTCGGCCTCACCGGCGGGCTCGTGAGCCGCTCGCGCGCACGGCTCGAGCAGGCGCGGCGCGAGTTCAAGGTCGGCAACCTCTACTTCAACCGCAAGATCACCGGCGCGCTCGTGGGGGTCCAGCCCTTCGGGGGCTTCAAGCTCTCCGGCACGAACAGCAAGGGGGGCGGCCCCGACTACCTGCGCCTGTTCGTCGAGGCGCGGACGGTGACCGAGCGCTTCTGACGGCACGGGATCGAGGCGTCCGTCCAACGGCCCGGCCCCGGGCCGCTGGACGGATGTCCGTCGCGCCGGGGACGTCGATGCGCCACGATGGAGGCACGATCGCGGACGCGCCGCAGCGCCCTCGCCTGAGCCCGGCGTGGGGCGCCCGACCCCGCACGACAGGAGGACGCCATGGTCAAGAGACGGATCCTGGTCCCGCTCGACGGTTCGGACTTCGCCCCCATCGCCTTCCGCACGGTCGGCCGGCTGTTCGATCCGAGCGGGACGGTCGTGACCTTGGCGCACGTGGCGCCGGTGCCGGAAGGGGTCTACGGACCGCTGCCGCGGCCCTCGGTCATCGGCGGCTGGGCCGCGACGCTGCAGACGCCGTGGCGCGACCGCGGCGACTTCGACCACCCGATCTACGAGAGCCAGGTCTGGGCCTCGACCCGCGAGGAGATCATCGACGCGCTCGACGACGACGTGCGCCGCCTGGCCGACGCCGGCTTCGACGTGGCGCTCGTGGTGCGCTTCGGCGACCCGGCGCAGGAGCTCGCCGACCTGGTCGACGAGGAGGACATCGACGCGGTCGTCATGGCGACCCACGGCCGCAGCGGCCTGTCGCGCGCCGTCATGGGGAGCGTGGCCGAGCGCTTGTTGCGGATGGTGCGCGTCCCGGTGGTCATGGTGCGTGGCGAGATGGCCGACGAGCCGCCGGCGCTGGCGCCGATCGGCTGACCTGGACGACCCGGCGGACCCACGACGGCGAACCGCCCCGCGTGCACGCGGGGCGGTTCGCTCGTGTCGGACGGTCGTGCGATGGAGCCAATGGTCGGATTTGAACCGACGACCTGCCGATTACGAATCGGCTGCTCTACCGCTGAGCTACATTGGCGAGCCCGAGGGGGCGCGAGGTGCGCCCCGTCGGTCGCTGGTGGCCAAGGGCAGATTTGAACTGCCGACACCACGATTTTCAGTCGTGTGCTCTACCAACTGAGCTACTTGGCCATCTGGCGGAGCGGACGGGATTTGAACCCGCGACCTTCTGCGTGACAGGCAGATATGCTAACCGCTACACTACCGCTCCGCGTTCGCACGAGCCCCGTTCAGCACGTTCCTCGCTGGCCGGCGCACGAGCGGTCCCAAGGATACCCACGGCGACGAAGCGGTGTCAACGGCGCGCGGCGACGGGCACCGGCTCCTGGACGCCGACGAGCCGTTCGACCGCCGCGCGGATGCCCGTCGGTCCGTAGCCGAGCGCTTCGTGCTGCTTCTTCGGATCGCCGTGGGGCACGTGCTGGTCGTCGATGCCGAGGCGGACGAGGCGCAGCGGCGCGCCGAGGTCGGCGAGGTGTTCGGCGACCGCCGCCCCGAAGCCGCCGTGGAGGACGTGGTCCTCGACGGTGACGAGCGGGGTGCCGGCGGCGACGAAGCCCGCGAGCATGCCCTCGTCGAGCGGCTTGAGGAAGCGAGCGTTCACCACCGCGACGCGCGGGTCGTCGCCGGCGGCCTCGAGCGCGTACCGGAGGGTGGCGCCGAAGGCGAGCACCGCGACCTCGCCCCCCTCTTTGAGGACCTCCCAGGTCCCCCACGGCACGGCGTCCCAGTCCTCGACGGGGGCGTCGGGTGCCGGCGCGACGCCGCCGCGCGGCCAGCGCACGGCCACCGGGCCCCCTCGCTCGAGGGCGGCCCGCAACAGGCCGCGCAGCTCGCGGGCGTCCTTGGGCGCGGCGATGCGCATCCCCGGCACCGGCCGCAGGTAGGCGATGTCGTAGACGCCTTGGTGGGTCATGCCGTCCGCGCCGACGAGACCGGCGCGGTCGATCCCGAAGACCACGTCGAGGCGCTCGAGGGCGACGTCGTGGATGACCTGGTCGTAGCCGCGCTGCAGGAAGGTGCTGTAGATGGCGACGACGGGCTTCTCGCCGCGCAGCGCGAGCCCCGCCGCCGTCGTGACGGCGACGTCCTCGGCGATGCCGACGTCGAGGTAGCGCTGCGGCACCTCGCGCGAGAAGCGCACCAGCCCCGAACCCTCGCGCATGGCGGGCGTGATGACCCACACGCGGTCGTCGTGCTTCGCGAGGTCGATGGCCGCGTCGCCGAAGGCGTCGGACCACTGGTACCCCTTGCCGGAGGTCATCGGGTTGAGCGGATCGAAGGTGCTGGCACCGTGCCAGGCGATCGGGTCCGCCTCCGCGACGGTGTAGCCCTTCCCTTTGCGGGTGAGGATGTGGAGCATCGTCGGTCCGGGGAGCTCGCGGATCTTGGCCAGGTAGAAGGCGAGCTGCTCGACGTCGTGCCCGTCGATGGGGCCGACGTACCGCAGCCCCATGGCGTGGAACGGGTTGTTGGAGGCGGGGTCGAAGAAGCGCCGCGCCGCCTTCTTCGCGCGGCTGCCGAGCTCGGCGAGGGGCGCCCACAGGTCCTCGAGGGCCGCCTTGCCGCGCGACTCGGCGCGCTGGAACCACGGCTGCACCTGCAGGTGCCGCATCGTGGCGTTGAGCGCCCCGACGTTCTCGCTGATCGACATCTCGTTGTCGTTCAGCACGATCGTCATGCGCGATCCCTGGTGCCCGATCTGGTTGAGCGCGGCGAGCGCGAGGCCGCCGGTCAGGGCCCCGTCGCCGATCACCGCGACGACGTCGTAGGGCGCCTGGCGGGCGTCGCGCGCCAGCGCCATGCCCAATGCCGCAGCGAGGCTGGTGCTGGCGTGGCCGACCGTGAGGGCGTCGTCGGGGGATTCGCTGCTGGTCGTGAAACCCGCCAGCCCCCCTGCCGTGCGGATGGAGCGCATCTGCGCGCGCCGCCCGGTGAGGATCTTGTGGCCGTAGGTCTGGTGGCCGACGTCCCACACGATACGGTCGCGGGCGGAGTCGTGGACGTGGTGCAGCGCGACGGTCAGCTCGACCGCGCCCAGGCTCGACGCCAAGTGGCCCCCGGTGACGGCGCAGACGTCGATGATCTCGGCCCGCAGCTCCGCGGCGAGCTGCGGCAACTCGTCGCGGCGCAGCCGTCCAACGTCGGCGGAACTCGTGATGTGGTCGAGCAGGCCCATGCGACCTCCGGTGCGGTAGTGCGTTACCGGACGGTACCCGGAACGGACCCGGGACATCGTGGCCCCGGACCCGGGCCGCGGGTCGTCACGGCGTCGCGGCACCCGCCTCGAAGTTGGCCTCGACGAGGAACCAGGCGTTCTCGTGTCGGACCTTGCCGACGTGCGGCGCGAACCAGATCGTCTGGGTCAGCTCCTCGATCAAGGTGGCCGCCTCGTCGAAGGTGCGGGTGATGCGGTCGATGACGAAGACGTCGAAGGTCCGTCCGCTGATGGCGACCTCGCGGCGGTCGACGACCGTGTAGACGTAGTCGATCGCCTGCGTGAAGCGCCGCCGGTCGGCGGGCGCGGCCGGGAACTCCCCGGTCGCGACCGTTGCACCCGACCACTGCGCGCCCACCCGCAGGTCGGCGGCGGCCGGCATCTCGCGGATGGGCGGATCGAAGGTGAAGCGGCCCCCCGGGCGGGTCTGCATCTTGAGGTACACCCCGTCGGACCGGAACTGCCGGTAGTGGCCGACGTCCTGCCCGCCGCCGACGAGCCGGAACTCGACCCAGAGGTCGCCGTCGAGGACGGTCGGCCCCTCGATCGACTCGACGTAGCGCGGGTCGTCGAGCCGGGCGCCGTCGCGCAGGTAGGCCCAGCGGACGCCGGTCTCCTGCGGGTAGTACGAGGGCTCGCCGCTGAACTGCGCCACCTCCACGCGGCCCGGATCGCCCGCGGTGGGGGCGCAGGCGGCGAGCAGCAGCGCGAGGGTGGCGGCGAAGGCGCCGAGGCGCGCCGCGCGGCGGTGGGGGGCGGTCATGGCGCGCATGCTACCGCCCGGCCCGGGCCTCGGCCGCGGCGGCCGCCCGCACGGCGTCGTAGACGCCGGGGCGCGACGGGTCGAGCTCGCCGAGGAGCGCGACGTAGGCGGCCGCCCACGTGGCGGCGTAGGCGACCAGGATCGCGTCGAGCACGGGGTCCTCGAGCGAGGCGGGCCAGCCGCCCGCGCCGAGCGTCAGGCGCTCGAGGTCGGCGGCGCGCGTCTCCAGGACCTCCGCGACGATGCGCGTCTCGGCGTCCTCCGCCCCGAGGACGAGCGCCACCAGGTCGTCGGCGAGCGCGTGCCGCGCCTCGAAGGCCGACGCCGCGACCAGCGACGGGTGGTCGCCGGTCGGCACCGCGAGCACCTTGCCCACGCGCGCGAAGACCTGCTGCACCCACCCCTGGAGGGCGGCGGCGCCGCGCGGCGCGATGAGCAGCGGGATGCGCTGGTAGAGGCGCCAGGCGAGCGTCTTGGCCGGGTTGTGCTCGGTGGCGACGGACGGCGCGCACGCCGTGGCCACCTCGGTCAACGCCCGTTCGAGGCGCGCGACGTCCTCGTGGCGGCCGGCCGCGTGGGCGATCAGGCGCACGACGTCGAAGGCGACGACCGGTCCGTCCTCGAGAACGACGTCGGGCGCCGGCTTGGTCACCCCGAGGGCGGCCGCGACGTCGTCGTCGGCGTCCCCGGGCGCACCCAGGAAGACCACCTCGGAGCCGCTCGCCTCGGCGGCCAGGCGCCAGACGGCGACGTCGTCGCTCTGGAACCCGCCGTCGACCAGGATCTGGGTGCCGCCCGCGACGAGGCGGCCGTCCACCCAGGGCGCCAGGACCGGGACGAGCACCGCGGTCGCCCCCGTGGCGTCGAACCCGATCGGTGACGGGCGCGGTCGATCGGGCGTCCCGACCCGCGAGGGGAGCCGGGTGAGGGCCTCGAGGAGCCCTTCGGGATCGCGTGCGTGGAGGGTGCTGGGGTCGTCGAGCATGGTCGCGAGCCTACCAACGACGGCGCCGCGCCCCGACGTCGCGGCGGACGTGCACCCCCGGGAAGCCGATGCGGTCGACGGCGGCGTACGCCGCGGTGGTCGCCGCCGCGAGGTCGGCGGCGTAGGCGGTGACGCCCAGCACCCGACCGCCGGCCGAGAGGAGGCGCCCGGACGCGTCGCGCGCGGTCCCGGCGTGGAAGACCGTGACGCCGGCGCCGAGGTCCTCGGGAAGGTCGATCGGCACGCCGGTGCGGGGAACGCCGGGGTAGCCTTCGGCGGCCATGACCACGCACGCGGTCGCCCCCGGGCGCCAGGCGAGCTCGACGGACGCCAGCGTCCCCGTCGCCGCGCCGTGCAGCAGCGCGTAGGGGTCGGACGCCAGCAGCGGCGCGAGCGCCTGCGTCTCCGGGTCGCCGAAGCGGACGTTGTACTCGAGCAGGCGGACGCCCCGGTCGGTGCGCATGAGCCCGAAGAAGAGGACGCCGACCATCGGCCGTCCCTCGGCGCGCAGCCCCGCCAGCGTCGGCGCGACGATGCTGCGCTCCACGTCCGCGAGCTCGGCCGCGTCGAGCAGCGCCGCCGGCGCCACCGTGCCCATGCCGCCCGTCATCGGGCCGACGTCGCCGTCGAAGGCGGCCTTGTGGTCGGCGACCTGCGGCAGGATCCGGTGCGCGCCGCCGTCGGTCACCACGTGCAGGCTCACCTCGTCGCCGTCGAGGAAGGCCTCGACGACCACCTCGGCCTCGCCGGCGGCGAAGAGCGCGTCGACCGCCGCATGCCCCGCCGCCGGGTCCGCCGCGACGGTGACCCCTTTGCCGGCCGCGAGCCCGCTCGCCTTGACGACGACGCGACCACCGGCCAGGGGGGCGAGCGCCTCGACGGCGGCGTGGGCCGCACCCGCGTCGACGGCGGTGACGGCCTCGGCCGTGGGGACCCCGTGCGCGCCCATGAAGGCCTTGGCGTGCGCCTTCGAGGCCTCGAGGCGCGCGGCGGCCGCGGACGGGCCGAACACGGCGACGCCGCGCGCGCGCAGCGCGTCGCCCAGACCCGCCGCGAGCGGCGCCTCCGGACCCACGACCGCGAGGTCGACGCTGAGCGCCTCGGCGGTCCAAGCGAGCTCCTCGAGGGCGGCAGTGGACGGGAAGCCGGCGGGGAGCGGCAGGTGGCGGCCGAGCGGGGTGGTCCCGGCGTTCCCGGGCGCCAGCAGGACCTCGGCGACCGACGGCGAGCGCGCGAGCGCCCAGGCGAGCGCGTGCTCGCGACCGCCGGAGCCGACGACGAGGACGCGGGCGCTGCTCACGGGCGCGCCTCGCCGCGAACGACGCGCCGGACCGCCTCCGGGTACGCGCGGTGCTCCTCGCGCTGGACGCGCGCCTGCAGGGAGGTCTCGTCGTCGTCGGGGGCGATCGCCACCGAACGCTGCAGGACGACGGGTCCGGTGTCCACGCCGGCGTCGACGAAGTGCACGGTGCATCCGGTCCGGTGGGCGCCCTGCGCGAGGGCCTGGCGCACAGCGTGCAGGCCCAGGTGCGCCGGC
>JARGGE010000117.1 GCA_029210865.1 Trueperaceae bacterium | reverse complement strand
TGGCCGGCCTCGGGATGGCGGCTCCACGGCATCGCGGCCGCGTCGGTCCAGGCGAAGGCGTCGTACCGCTCACGCACGTGGGCGAGCACGCGCACGATCGCCTCGAGCGGGCGCAGCGCGTCCGCGTCGACGACGTGCCACTGCACCCCGTGGCAGACCTCGCCCGCATGGCGGTCGCTGACCGCGCGGAACGAGAGCGGCCGGAACCGCAGCCCGCCCAGGTCGAGCCGGTCGAGCGCGCGCGCCAGCGCGTACCCCTCGAGCCAGGGGGCGCCGAGGAGCTGGAAGGGCAGCGTGGTGCCGCGGCCCTCGGACAGGTTGGTGCCCTCGAGCAGGACCAGGCCCGGGTAGAGGCGCACGGCGTCGAGCGCCGGCAGACCCGGCGACGGCGGCACGAAGGGCCGCGGCGCGGCGTCGCCGTCGGCCAGCGGCGCCACCCGCAGGTCGACGCCGAGGCCGCGCGTCGCGCGCTTCAAGAGCCCGCCGATCGTCCGCCCGTGCTGGAAGGGCACGTCGAGGTAGCCCAGGAACGAGCGCAGCGTGGGGTCGAGCGGGGGCCCGTCGACGCGCGGGCCGAGCAGGTTGGGGCGGTCACAGACGATCACGCGGGTGCCGGCGGCCGCCGCCGCCTCGCACAGCAGCGCCGCGGTGGTGGCGTAGGTGTAACAGCGCACGCCGACGTCTTGCAGGTCGACGACCACCGCGTCGACGGCCCGGAGCGCCTCGGGGGCGGGGCGCCGCCGCGGTCCGTAGAGGCTCAGCAGCGGCAGCCCCGTGCGCGGGTCGTGGCGGTCGGCGACCGGGGTCGCGTCGTCCTCGAAGCCGCTCCAACCGTGCTCGGGGGTCAGGAGCGCGACCACCTCGATGCCGGGGGCGGCGCGCAGCGCCTCGAGCGTCGGGGTCCCGTCGGCCGTGAGCGAGGCCTGGTTCGCGAGCAGCGCCACCCTCCTGCCGTCGAGGAAGCGGCCCGGGTCGGCGAGCAAGGCGTCGATGCCGAAGGTCACGGGTTCACGCCCCCATCACCCCTTCACGGCCCCCGCGGTGAGGCCGGCGATGAACTGCCGCGACATGAGCAGGTAGATGATCAGCAGCGGCAGGCTGGCCAGCGTCATGCCGCTGAAGACCAGGCTCCAGTCGACCAGGTGCTGGCCGAAGAAGACCTGCATCCCCAGCGGGATCGTCTTCCAGGTGTCGCTGGTCAGGAAGAGCAGCGGGAAGAAGAAGTCGTTCCACCACGGCACCACGTTGACGATGACGACGGTGGCGAGGCCCGGGCGCACGAGCGGCAGCATGATGCGCCAGAAGGTCTGCGCCTCGGTGCAGCCGTCGATCCGAGCGGCGTCCTCGAGCTCGCGCGGTAGGTTGCGGAAGAACACCGACAGTAGGAAGACCGACATCGGCATCCCCGACGCGGTGTAGGTCAGGATCAGCGCCAGCGGCGAGTCGATCAGGTTGAGGTCGCGCATGAGCAGGTAGAGCGGCAGGATCCCGAGGCGGATGGGAATCATGATGCCGGCGAGGAAGAAGAGGAACAGCGCGCCGCGGAGCCGGAAGGTGTAGCGCGCGAGCGCGTAGGCGGCCGGGGCGGCGGTGGCGAGCAGGAGCAGCGCCGAGGCGCCGGTGATGAGCAGGCTGTTGCGCAGGTAGAGGCCGAAGTTGGCGCGGCGCCAGACGTTCGCGAAGGTCTCGAGCCCCCACGAGGCGGGGAGCCCGAAGGGGTTCCGGAAGATCTCGGGGGTGGTCTTGAAGGCCGTGAGCAGCATCAGCACGACCGGGTAGAGGAAGACGGCCGCCATGGTGCCGAGGATCAGGTAGACGACGACGCGGGTGAAGGCGCGGGACGCGGGGGACGAGGCGGCCACGTCAGAACTCCGTCTGGCTGCGCGTGGTGAAGCGCACGCCGAAGGCCGAGACGATGCCGATGATCACGAGCATGAGCACCCCGATGGCGGCCGCGACGCCGATCTGCCCCGGCTCGCCGCCGGTGGTCGGGTCGCCGAAGGCGGTCCGGTAGAAGAAGGTGGCCAAGAGGTCGGTGGCGTAGTTCGGCGACCCCGAGGCACCCTGCATGACGAAGACGAGCTCGAAGGCGTTGAAGTCCCAGATGAAGGTCAGGATAGTGACCATCGCGATGCTCGGCAGCAGCAGCGGGAAGGTGACGAAGCGGAAGTCCTGCCAGGGGCTGGCGCCGTCGACCACGGCCGCCTCGTGGAACTCGCGCGGGATGGCCTGCACCGCGGCCAGGTAGACGAGGATCGGGAAGCCGAGCCAGGCCCACGCGTTCACCAGGATGATCGTGACGAGCGCGCTGTCGCTCTGGCCCAGCCAGGGCTGCACCCAGCCGTCGAGGCCGACCCGCCGCAGCCCCTGGGCGACGGCGCCCCAGGTGGGGTTGAGGAGCATCCGCCACAGGAAGCCGACGACTACGAGCGAGAGCGTGTGGGGCAGGAAGTAGGCGGCCTGGAAGAAGGCGAAGCCGCGCCACTTGCGCGCGAGCAGGACCGCCACGAAGAGGCCCAGCGTGGTCTGGATGGCGAAGGTCAGGACGAAGAAGAGGGCGTTGTGCGACAGCGCGCCCCAGAAGCGCTCCTGGTAGGGCCAGCGGGTGAGCACGGTCGCGAAGTTCGCGAGGCCGGTGAAGCCCTTGCGCACGTAGCCGTCCCACTCGTACAAGCTGTACGTGAGCGACGACACCAGCGGGTAGGCCATGAACAGGCCGTAGATCAGCAGAGCGGGCGTGAGGAACACGAACAGGTGCCCGTGCTTCCCCCACCAACGTCGTGCGTCGCGCATGCCGGGCCTCCTGGTCCGAGCCGTCTGGGGGTGAAGATCGACGTGCCGTGAAGATAGGCCAAACGGGTGGGGGCGCGATCGACGCGCCCCCATCGGTCCTCGGTCGTTCAGTGGCTCACTGGAAGGGCGCGAACCACTCGGCCACGCCGCGCTGGATGTTGACGACCGCCTCGGCGAGGTCCTTGTCGCCGGCCATGACGGCCTGCATCTCGTTCTGCAGCAGCGTCGAGCCGCTCGGGGTCCCGAAGCGGAAGGCGGTGAGCATCAGGTACGGGGTGCCCTGCTCGTTCATCATCTCGACCATGCCCGCGAGCGCCTCGCTGGTGGGCGCGGTGCCGGGGACCGCCGAGATCTGCTGCAGGGTGTCGGTGAACATCTGACCGTACTCCTGGCTCGCCAGGAACTCGATGAAGCGCAGCGCCGCCTCTTGGTGGGGGCTGTTGGCGTTGATGCCGTACGAGCCGTCCACGTAGAAGCTGATCGCGCTCGGGGTGGCCGCGTCGTCGGCGGGCACCGCGAAGGAGCCGATGCGCAGGAGCGGGTTGAGGCTCGCCATGTTGCCCAGCTCGTACGAGCCGGCGGCCATCATGCCGGCCTGCTCGAAGGCGAACAGCGTCTGCATGTCGGTGTAGCCGATGCCGGTGTAGTTGTCGGCCAGGTAGGGGCGCAGCGCCACCATGCGCTCGAGCGCGGCGGTGAAGCGCGGGTCGGTGAAGTCGGTCTCGCCGGCGGTGATCGCCTCGAAGAAGGGGGTGCCGCCGTAGAAGGTCGGCCCCACCGCACCGAAGAGCGTCTCGTTGGTCCAGCCGTCCTTGGTGCCGTTGGCGAAGGCGTTGACGCCGGAGGCCTTCAGGGCGTCGCCGACCGCGAGGAGCTCGGCCCAGGTGGTGGGTTCCTCGAGGCCGAGGCGCTCGAACATGTCGATGTTGTAGAGCACCTGGACGGTCTGCAGCGCGAAGGGGACGCCGTACACACCGCCGTCGGCGCGGTTGGTGGCGCCGAGCAGCACGCCGGGGTCGAAGCCCTCGAGCGCCGCGACCTGACCGTCGAGCCGGACGAGCAATCCGGCCTGCGCCAGCGACTCCATGCCGCCGTAGGCGCGCAGGTGGACGATGTCGGGCCCGCCGCCGCCCTGGAGCGCGGTGGAGAGGATGGTGTTGTACTCGGTGTTCAGGTACGGGGTGAAGCTGACCGTGATGTCGGGGTTCTCGGCCTGGAAGGCAGCGATGAACTGCTCGTACGCCGCGACGTCCTCGGTGCGCCAGCTCCAGAACGTGAGGTTGGTCTGCGCCAGCGCCGAGGCCAGGAAGGCGACGGCGAGCGTCAGGGCGAAGGTGCGAAGCGTGCGGGGCATCATGAGGCTCCTCCATGGGGGGACCACGGTCCGGGCCGCCGTACGCGGCACGGACACCGTGATCCAGAACACGATCTGGAGCCCAAGCGTACCTCTTATGTACCAATTCGGTCAACCGCGGGGAGCGCTCGCTCAGGCCATCCCCACGCCGCCCTTGGCGTGCGCCTTCATGCGGTACATCGCCACATCGGCGGCGCGCATGATCGCGTCCGCGTCGGTGCCAGCGTGCGGGAAGAGCGCGACCCCGACGCTCGCGTCGAGCCGGACGACCCGCCCCCCCACCTCCAGGGGCTGGCGCACCGCCTCGAGCAGCTTCCGAGCCACCTCGACCGCCTCGTCGGCGTCGCGCTGGTGGACGAACACGGCACCGAACTCGTCGCCGCCCAAGCGCGCCACCGTGTCCTCGGCGCGGACGGCCGCGGCGAGACGCCCGCCGATCGTCGCCAGCAGCCGGTCGCCGGCGTCGTGGCCGTTCGCGTCGTTCACCGCCTTGAAGCCGTCGAGGTCGATGTAGGCGACCGCGACCGGCAGGCCACCGCGGCGCGCGTGCGCGAGCGCCTGCTCCAGGCGGTCCTGGAACAGGCGCCGGTTCGGCAGACCGGTGAGGGCGTCGTGGCCGGCGAGCCGCTCGTAGCGCGCGCGCTCGGCCTGCAGCGTCTCCTCGAGCATGACGCGCTGCAGCGCCACCGCCACCTGCGCCGAGATCGCCGTGGCGATCGCCTGCGCGTCGTCCCCGAAGGCCGCCTCGTCCTCGAAGTTGTCGAGGTTGAGGTAGCCACGCGGCACGCCGCCGAGGAGGATCGGCACGCACAGCGTCGCGCGGATGTCGGCGACGCGCCCGACGACCCGTAGCCGCTCGGTCTCGGGTGCGGGGTGGGCGACGGCGTCGGCGGCGAGCCTCAAGCGCTCGACGCGCGGCGGGTCGGCCCGCCGCAGCTCGACGGCGGAGGGGCGGACGGTCCGCAGGAGGTCGAGGTCGAAGCCCACCGCCGCCACGAAGTCGTAACGCCCGTCGCGGTCGTCGCGCAGCATCATGCTGCCCCCCTGCGCGTCCGGCACGAGCGCGATGGCGCGCTCCAGCGCGTGCTGGTGGAACGTTCGATCGAGCCGGTTGGCGAGCAGCTCGTTCGTCAACCCGACGAGCGCCCGCGAGAACGCCACCTCGCGCTCCAGGCGCTGCTGCTCCAGGATGCGATCGGTGACGTCGCGCGCGTTGAAGACGACGCCCCGGAACACCCCGTCCTCCTCGAGCACGTCGATCATCGACTCGAAGTAGCGGACGCGCCCGTCGGCGTGGAGGGTGCGGTGGGTGAGCGTCCGGCCGACCCGCTGCGCGAAGCGCTCGGCCAGGTGGTCGAGGGCGATCGGTCGCTCGTCGGGGTGGAGCAGGCCCAGCACCGAACGCCCGACGAGCGTCTCGGGCGCGAAGCCGAGCCCGTCCGTGGCGCTCGGCGACGCGAAGGTGATCGTCAACTCGGCGTCGGTGACGACCAGGACGTCGCGCAGGAGCCGGAGGACGCGCGCGACGTCGCGCTCGGGAAGACCGGTGACGAGCGCGTCGTGGGCGGGGTGCGTGTCGGTGTTCGGCGGCATGGCGGCGTCCCATTCCTGGACGAAGGGGTCGAGGTCAGCCTACCCGATGGCTCCGCGTCCTCGGCAGCAACGCCCGGGGCGGGCAGGCCCGCGCCTCACCCGCCGGTCGACGGACCAGCCCAGCGGACCTGGGCCGCCCGGTCGCGCGCGATCGCCTCGGGCACCGCCGCGACGACCGCGGCGAGGTCCTCGCTGGGCACGACGACGACGCCGTTCTCGTCGCCGACCAGCGCGTCGCCGGGGCGCACCACGAGCCCCCCCACCACCACCGGGACCTGCACCGCGCCGCGCTCGCCGAAGACGCCGCCGGCCGGCGTCGCGCCGGTCGCGAACACCGGGAAGCCCAACCGGGGGTGGGCGGCCACGTCGCGGATCGGCGCCCCCAGCACCGCGCCCACGGCGCCACGGGCCCGCGCCGCCAGGCTGGCGTTCTCGCCCCAGAAGGCGATCGCCGCCGCCCCCGGCCCCTGCACCACGACCACGTCGCCGGGCTCGGCGCGCTCGATCGCGGCGAAGAGGGCGTGGAGGTCGCCGCCGTGCGCGCGGGCCGTCACCGCGCGGCCCACGAGCCGCGCCCCGGCCCACATCGGGCGCACCTCGGCCCCCATCGCGCCCGCGCGCCCCATCGCGTCGGAGAGCAGGCAGGTGAAGCCCTCCTCGGCGTCGGCGTAGGCGCGCAACGCGGCGAAGGCGTCAGCCACCGGCCCTCACCCGCGGCAAGCGCGCGAGCAGGTCGGCCCAGGCGGTGCGCCCCTCGGCGAAGCGGTGGCGCCGGAAGAACTCGTTGGGCGCGTGGATGTCCTCGTCGCCCACCGCGAAGCTGAAGAACACCGTGTCCATGCCCAGGTCGCGCTGGAAGGTGCCGCAGATGGGCACCGACCCGCCCATGCCGATCACCCACGGGTCGACCCCGTAGACGGCGGCGAGCGAGCCCACCACCGCCCGCAAGCCCGGGTGGTCGTCGGGGAGGCAGTAGGCGAAGGCGCCCGCCTTCAGGGCGTCGACCTCGAGCGCCACGCCGGGCGGCACGTGCGCGCGCAGGTGGCGCTCCAGCTTGGCGACGACGTCGTCGGGGTCCTGGTCGGCGACCAGGCGGCAGGTGATCTTGACGTGCGCCTCGCTCGGCAGCACCGTCTTGTTCCCCTCCCCCGTGTAGCCGCCCCAGAGGCCGTTCACCTCGAGGGTGGGGCGGTACCACTGCCGCTCGAGGGTCGTGAAGCCCGCCTCACCGAAGGTGGCGGGGGCGCCGACCTCGCGCAGGTACCCGGCGTCGTCGAACGGCAGCGCCGCGGTGGCGGCGCGCAGCGCGTCGGAGAGCGGGCGGACGTCGTCGTAGAAGCCCGCGACCGCGACGCGGCCCTCGTCGTCATGGAGCGAGGCGACCAGCCGCGCCATCGCGTGGAGCGGGTTGGCCAGGCCACCGCCGTGGCGCCCCGAGTGCAGGTCCTTGGCGGCGCCGCGCAGCGTGACCTCGATGCCCGTCATGCCACGGGTGCTGATCATCGTGGTCGGGTGGTCGGCGCGCCACATCCCGCCGTCGGCGCTGACGACCAGGTCGGCGCGCAGCCGCTCCCGCTCGCGCACCACGAAGGGCGAGAGCGACGGGCTGCCGATCTCCTCCTCCCCCTCGAACAGGAACACCACGTTCACCGGGAGCGCGCCGACCGACCGGAAGTAGGCGGCCACCGTGCTGAGGGCGATGAAGGACGGTGCCTTGTCGTCCGAGATGCCGCGCGCGTGGATGCGGCCGTCGCGCTCGGTGGGCTCGAAGGGCGGCGAGGCCCAGCGGTCGATGGGGTCGGGCGGCTGCACGTCGTAATGCCCGTAGATCAGCACGGTGGGGGCGCCGGGCGCCCCGTGCCAGGCGGCGGTGACCACGGGGTGGCGCTCGGTCTCGTGCACGACCACGTCCAGCGGCCCTGCCTCGCGCAGCCGCTCCGCGACGAAGGTCGCCGCCCGGCGCACGTCCGCGGCGTGGCGCGGGTCGGCCGACACGCTGGGGATGCGCACGAAGTCGAAGAGCGCAGCCAGGTCGGCGTCGTGGTGCGCCGCCAGGTCGGCGAGCACCTCGGGGGGAGCGAGCATCGAGCGGTCGTCGCTCACTGGGGTACCTCTGGTTTGGAGCGTTCGGTCGCCGTTCGGATGATGATCGAAGGGCTCGTCCAGCGCA
>JARGGE010000116.1 GCA_029210865.1 Trueperaceae bacterium | reverse complement strand
CGATCGCGTGCGCGACGCGGTGCGGGCTGCCGCCGACGGCGTCGATGCGGGCGAGGTCCTCGCGCGCGTCGCCGTGGCCCTGGCGATCCCCGAGGGCGACCTGGCGCGCTGGCACCTCAACCACACGACGCTGTACGCCCATCTGTCGGCGCTCCGGAGCGCGGGGCTGCTCGCGACCCGCGTCGCCGACCACCGCCTGACCTGGGGCGCGCCGTGACGTCGCCGTCCGCGCGGCGCCGCACCGAGGCGGACGCGCCGAGCGGCGACGGCTGGGTGCTGCGGAGCGCCGGGGCGTGCCAGGGCGTCACCGGCAGCGCGCACCGGCTGCGCTGCGGCGACACGCGCGTGTTGATCGATGCCGGGATGTTCCAGGGACGCGACGCCGAGGCCGGCGCCAACGAGGCCGCCTGGCCGTTCGACCCGCGCACGCTCGACGCCGTGGTGCTGACCCACGGCCACCTCGACCACGTCGGGCGCCTGCCGAAGCTCGTGGCCGACGGCTTCCGAGGCCCCGTGTACGCGACCGCGGCCACGCTCGCGGTCGCGGAGGTCGTGCTCCGCGACGCGGCGCGCATCCAGCTCGAGGACGCCGCGCGCGAGCGGCGGCGGCTGAAGCGCGCCGGCGGCGACCCGGGCGCGGTGCGCCCGCTCTACCGCGAACAGGACGTCGACGCGGCCCTGAAGCGGGCGTGCGCCGTGGACTTCGGGCGCCGGGTCGAGATCGGCGGCGACGTCGCCTTCCGCTTCGGCCGCGCCGGCCACGTCCTCGGCGCGGCCTGGGCCGCCCTCGAAGGGAACGGCCGCACCGTCCTCGCCTCGGGCGACCTGGGCGACGACGACGGCCCGCTGCACCCGCCGCCCGCGGCGCCACCCCGCGCCGACGTCGTCCTGATCGAGAGCACCTACGGCGACCGGCGCCATCGCGACGCGGCCGCTACCCGCGCGGAGTTCGCCGACGTGGTGCGGGCCACGCTCCGGCGCGGCGGCAACGTGCTCATCCCGACCTTCGCGCTCGAGCGGACGCAGGCCGTCCTGTGGGCGCTCGCCGACCTCGAGCGCGAAGGCGTGATCCCGCGGCGACCGGTGGTCCTCGACGCCCCGATGGGCGCGCGGATGACCGAGCTCTACCGCAGCCACCCCGAGACCCTGCGGCCGCAGCTGGCCGCCCGCCTCGCCGCCGGCGAGGACCCCTTCGCGCCTTCGAGCTTCGAGACCACCACCAGCTTCGCGGCCTCGCAGCGGCTGGCGCACGCACGCGGCGTGGTCATCGTCGCCGGCGCCGGGATGATGACCGGCGGGCGCATCCTGCACCACCTCCGCGCGCACCTCGGCGAACCGGCCAACGCGCTGGTGGTCGTGGGCTACCAGGCCGAGGGGACGCTCGGACGAGAGATCGTCGAGGGGGCCGCCAGCGTCCGGGTGCTGGGCCGGCGGGTGCCGGTCGCGGCCTCCGTGCACACGATCAACGGCTTCTCGGCGCACGCGGACGCGGCCGCCCTCGACCGCTGGCTCGCGGCCGCCGACCCCGCCGCGGTCGTGCCCGTGCACGGCGAGGCCACGGCGCGAGCGGCGCTCGGCGAGCGCGCGGCCGAGCGCGGCTACCGCGTGCTCGACGCGGCGCTCGGGGCCGACGTCGCCCTGTGACGCCCGCGCCGACGGCGACGCATCCACCGGCGCAGCGATCCCGTCGGCGCATGTAAGCCAGCTAACGAAGCGTGTCCTGGAGGCTGCTCGTGCCCCGCCGTCGTCAGCCGGCTTACCGTGCGGCGCGGCCGCGCGGTGTCTGATGGCGCCATGGACCGCGAACTGCCCGTCATCGCCCTCCGCACCCAGGTCGTGCTCCCGCGCACGCTCGAGAACGTCGACGTGGGCCGTCCGAAGTCGAAGCGCGCCCTCGAGGAGGCGCAGGCGGCCGACAACCGGGTCTTGCTCGTCGTGCAGCGCGAACCGCGGGTCGACGACCCCGGGCCGGACGATCTCTACGACGTGGGCACGCTCTGCGTCGTCAAGCAGGTGATCCGGCTCCCCGACGACACGCTCCAGGTGCTGGTCGAGGGGCGCGAACGCGCCCGCATCGAGGCGTACGTGCCCGGCGCGACGCTGCGCGCCGAAGTGGTCGCGATCGCCGAGCGTTCGCCCGACAAGGGCGACGTGCACGCCGCTGCCGTGGTCGAGCAGGTCAAGAGCGCCTTCGGCGACTACGCCCAGCAGAACAAGCACCTGCGCCTCGACTCCTTCCACCTCGAGAACCTCAAGGCGCTGCGCGAGCCCGGGCCGCTGGCCGACGTCGTGACCAAGTACGCGACGTGGGACGTGGCCGACAAGCAGGCGGTCCTCGAAGAAGCCGACGCGCTGGCGCGCCTCGAGCGCGTCCTCGGCTACCTGACCCGCGACCTCGAGCGCTTCGACACCGAGAAGCAGATCAGCGCGCGCGTCAAGCAGCAGATGGACGCCAACCAGCGCGAGTACTACCTGCGCGAGCAGATGAAGGCCATCCAGAAGGAGCTCGGCGGCGACGAGGCCTCCGAGGCCGCGGAGCTGCGCGAGCGGATCGAGGCGAAGGGCATGCCCGAGCACGCGCACGAGCGGGCGATCAAGGAGGTCGAGCGCCTCGAGAAGATGACGCCCGGCTCGCCCGAGGCGACCGTGGTGCGCACCTACCTCGACGTGCTCCTCGAGCTCCCCTGGACCGAGGCCGACGACGAGGTCCTCGACATCGCGCACACGGCGCGGATCCTCGACGAGGACCACCACGCGCTCGAAGAACCCAAGGCCCGGATCCTCGAGGCGCTCGCCGTGCGCCAGCTGACCAAGCAGCGCGAGGTCGAGGGCACGCGCGCCGCGATCCTGTGCCTGGTCGGCCCGCCCGGGGTGGGCAAGACCTCGCTCGGCAAGTCGATCGCCCGCAGCATGAACCGCGCCTTCGTGCGCATGAGCCTCGGCGGCGTGCGCGACGAGGCCGAGATCCGCGGCCACCGGCGCACGTACATCGGCTCGCTACCTGGCCGCATCCTGCAGGGCATGAAGACGGCGGGCAAGACGAACCCGGTCTTCCTGCTCGACGAGATCGACAAGATGACGGCCGACTTCCGCGGCGACCCCTCGTCGGCGCTCCTCGAGGTGCTCGACCCGGAGCAGAACGACACCTTCACCGACCACTACCTCGAGATCCCCTACGACCTCTCCAAGGTCCTGTTCATCACCACCGCGAACTCGCTGCCGACCATCCCACAGCCCCTGCTCGACCGCATGGAGGTCATCCAGATCGCGGGCTACACGCTCGACGAGAAGCTCGAGATCGCGCGCCGCTACCGCGTGCCGCGCCAGGTCCTCGAGCACGGGCTCGCCGACCGGCTCCAGATCGAGGGCTCGGCGCTGCGGCGGATCGTCACCGAGTACACGCGCGAGGCGGGCGTGCGGCAGCTCGACCGGTTGATCGCGAAGGTCGCCCGCAAGGAGGCCAAGGCGTACCTCGAGGCGCCCTGGGACGGCGAGAAGACCGTCGACAGCGAGGCCGCGCGCGTGCTGCTGGGGGTGCCGCCGTACCTCGAGGAGGCCACCGAGAAAGTGCCCCAGGTCGGCCTCGCCCACGGCCTCGCCTGGACGTCCGTCGGCGGCGTGACGCTCGACATCGAGGCCGTCGCCGTCCCCGGCAAGGGCAAGGTGGCGCTCACCGGGCAGCTCGGCGACGTCATGAAGGAGAGCGCCCAGGCGGCGATCGCCTACCTGCGACGGAACGCCGCCGCCTTCGGCCTACCGGCCGACTTCCACGAGACCCGTGACCTGCACGTGCACGTGCTCGAAGGGGCCACGCCGAAGGACGGCCCGTCGGCTGGCATCGCCATGGCCACCGCCGTCGTGAGCGCCCTCACCGGCCGGCGCGTGCGGGGCGACATCGCCCTGACGGGCGAGATCACCCTCCGCGGCCGGGTGCTCGCGATCGGCGGCGTCAAGGAGAAGCTGCTCGCCGCGCATCAGGCCGGCATCACCACCGTCATCCTCCCGGCCGCGAACGAGGCGAACCTCGAAGACGTCCCCGACGCCGTGCGCGGGGAGCTCGAGATCGTCACCGTCCGAAGCTTCGACGAGGTCGTCCAGAGGATGCTCCTCGAGGCCGACGACGATCAGGCGACGGTGCCGGTGGCGCCGAGCACCCGACCGCCGCTCGCCCAGCCGGCGCCGCCGACGCAGGCCTGAGGCTCCGCCGGGCCCTGGCCTGGTGCCCCCGCGCGCTTCAAGGGCGCGCGCCGGGGCACCAGGCCCGCGCCGCGACGCCCGTGCCGCGGACCTCCACCGGGCCGGTGCCCGCGCTCAGCACCAGGGTGGAGCGCACGGGCAACGGCGCGGCCCCGAAGTCGCCGCGCACCTCGAGCGGACCCCCGCCGACGTGGGTGAGGACCTCCAGCGAGCCGGTGCCGACGTGCCACGCGGTCCCGTCGCCGCCGTCGAGCCGCTCGAGCACGAAGGCCGGCGTGCGCGCGAGCTCCGTACGACCGGGTCCGGTCGGCTGCGGTTCGGGCGCCGGAGCCGCGCCCGGATCGCGCCGCGCGACGTCGAGCGCGCGCGCGGCGTGCAGCGGCCGCGGCCGACCGTCGGCGCCCACGCGGCCGTGGTCGTCCATCCGGTAGGTGAGGTCGGACGCCTGCTGCACCTCGTAGACGATCAGCCCGCCCCCCAGCGCGTGGACGGTGCCGGCGGGGTTCACGACCACGTCCCCTGCGCACGCCGGCAAGCGCCGCAGCAAGGGCAGCACGATGCCGGCCGCGAGCGCCCGCTCCAGCTCGTCGCGCGCGACGGGGCGGGCGAAGCCCCACCAGACGTGGGCGTCGGGCGCGGCCTCGAGCACCCACCACGCCTCGGTCTTCCCGAGGTGGCCGCTCGCCGCCTCCTCCCGCAGCGCGTACGCGTCGTCGGGGTGCACCTGCACCGACAGCGGCTCCGCCGCGTCGAGCAGCTTGACGAGCAGCGGCATCCGCGCGCCGTACGTCGCGAAGGGCACCGCCCCGACGAAGTCCGCCCCCAGCTCCCGCGCGAGCGCCGACAGCGCCGTCCCGGCCGCCGGACCGGTCGCGACGATCGCGTCGGGACCGGCGAGCCAGGCCTCCCCCACCGGGTCGGTGCCTGGCTCGAGGGTGGCCTCGCCCGTCGGCCAGTAGGCGACCAGGCGGTCCCCACCCCACGGCCGCCGCCGCAGCGAGGGCCGCACGCGCAGCGGGGGCACGGACGCGCTCACGCGCGCACCGGCGAGCTCGGCGGACGCGAGGTCGGGGTCGATGAACGGGGCGTGAGCGAGCGGCCTGGCCGGTCCCATCGAAGGTCCATGACCGCAGCGTAGTATGCCTCCGAGCCGATGACCGAGGCCCTCTCGAACTTCATCAACGATGCCGGCTGGCTGGCGCCGATCTACTACGTGCTGTCGTTCGTCCTCACGGCGCTGCTGCCCTTCATCCCCACGCCGCTGGTGGGCGCCCTGGGGGGCGCGGCCTTCGGCGTCGTGCCGGCGATCCTCTACGGGATCATCGGGCTCGCGCTCGGCGCCTTCGTCGCGCTCAACCTCTCGCGGCGGATCGGTCGCCCGCTCATCCTGCGCCTCGTCAGCCCCAAGGCCTGGGCGGAGTGGGAGGCGCTGGTGGGCATCCGCTCGCTCTTCCTGTGGGGCGTCATCTTCTTCGTCCTGAACGTCGACTTCGCGGTCGTGGCGGCGGGCCTGTCGACGCTGCCGCTGCGTCAATTGTGGCTGACCGCGATGATCGCGCGCCTGCCGTGGCTGGTCGCGAGCGCCTGGTTCGGCGAGCTCGTGTTCGTGTCCGACACCGTGATGCTGATGGCGCTGGTGGGGCTGGTCGCGGGCATCGTCGTCTTCCAGAAGCTGCGGCCGCGCTTCCGGCACTGGCTCGTCCGCTGGGCCCCCCCCTTGGAGGCCCCCGACCCGACCGAACCGACCGAGGCCCCCGAGGCGCGCGAGCGACGCTGAGGGCCGCCGCGCCCATCATCACTGTCAGGCGTCGACGGAGGGCTCAGGCACGAGCCGTCCGCCGTCGAGGCGGGCGCGCCGGTCGGCTCGCGCGGCGACGCGGGCGTCGTGCGTCACCAGGACGAGCGCCGCGCCATCGGCCGCCACGGCCGCGAGGAGCGCGTCGACGACCGCGTCGGCGGAGGCCCGGTCGAGGCTGCCGGTGGGCTCGTCCGCGAGCACCACCGCCGGCCGCGCGTAGAGCGCGCGGGCGACGGCGACCCGCAGGCGCTCGCCCCCCGACAGCGTGCGCGGTCGGGCGTCGCGACGCGCGGTCAGACCGACCGCCTCGAGCAGCGCGTCGCCGCGGCGCGCGTCGACGCGCCCGGCCACCCGACCGGGCAGCGTCACGTTCTCGTGGGCGCTCAGGTCGGCGAGCAGGTGGTGGTGCTGGAAGACGAGGCCGACGCGGCCGGCCCGGGCGCGAGCCACCCGTTCGGCGCTCAGGGCGTGGACCGCCAGGTCGCCCCACCAGACCTCACCGGCGCTGGGGCGGTCGAGGCCGGCGAGCAGGTGCAGCAGCGTGCTCTTCCCCGACCCGGAGGGACCGGTGATCGCCACCACCTCGCCGGCGGCGACCTCGAGGTCGAGCCCGGCGAGGACGAGCAGCGGTCCCGCGGGGGTGTCGAAGCGGCGCGTGAGGCCGTGGGTACCGAGCACGGTGGGCACGGTCGTAGTTTAGTATGGGCCCCGTCCCACCCCGACCCCCGCCACGGGGGTGCCCGTGGCGGACGGAGGCCCGATGAGCGACCCCCGACTCCCCGACGACGCCCCGGCGTTCCTGGCGACGGTCCCGCTGTTCCAGGGCGCGCCGCGGCGAGCGCTGGAGATCGTCGCCGGGGTCGTCCGCCCGCGTCGCTTCCCCACCGACACGGTCCTGTTCCAGGAGGGCGACGCCGGCGACGCGCTGTACGTGCTCTCCGAGGGCCTCGTGAAGCTCTCGAAGGTCGACCTCGGCGGCCACGAGAAGACCCTGGCGCTGCTGCAGCCCCCCGAGTTCTTCGGCGAGATGGCGCTGCTCGGCGAAGCGCGCCGCAGCGCCACCGCGATCACCCTCGCGCCGGTCACCGCGTACCTGCTGTTCGGCGACGACTTCCAGCGGCTGTTGGCCGAGTACCCGACCATCAGCCTCAACCTCACGACCACGCTCGCCGAGCGCCTGCGGGGTATGGACGACGAGGCCCAGGTGCTCTCGTACAAGGACGCCCAAGGCCGCGTCGCGTACGTGCTGCTGCGGCTCTACCGGGCCGGCGTCATCGAGCTCGAGGAGGGGCGCGCCCTCGTGCGCCTCACCCATCAGGACCTCGCCAACCTGGCCGGGACGTCGCGCGAGACCGTGACGCGCGCCCTCAAGGCGCTGGAGGCCGAAGGGGTCATCGAGACGCGCCCGAAGGAGGTCTTCATCGTCGACCCCGATGGGCTCGAGGAGGTCCTCCACGGCATCCGCTGAGCCGGAGCCGACGACCGCGGCGTTCCCCGGTCCCAAGGGACGCGCGCACGCCCGCGTGCTCAACCTCGCCGGCGGCGACGTCCGCACCGCGCTCGACGCCTGCCGCGTCGACCACGGCGACGCCTTCGTGTTCGGCTTCGGCGCCATCCGCTTCCACTGGTTCCTCGCCCCCGAGGCGTTCCGCTTCGTGCTGCAGGACGCCGCCGACGCGTTCGGGAACGCGGGCGCCTACGGCTTCCTCGAACCCATCGGCGGGCCGCTGGCCCTCATCGCCACCGACGACCCCGACCACCTGCGTCGGCGCCGCGTGGTGCAGCCCGCCTTCCACCAGCGCGAGGCCGCCGCGTGGGCGGCCCGCGCCGACGCGGCCTTCGCGGGCTTCGTCACGGGCGCGCTGGCGCGCGGGCCGGCCGCGCTCGTACCGGCGCTGCGACCGGTCGTGCTCGACGTGGTGCTCGACGTGCTCG
>JARGGE010000115.1 GCA_029210865.1 Trueperaceae bacterium | reverse complement strand
CGTGCCCGCCTCGCCGGCGACGATGCGCACGAGCACGGGCGCGACGCCCCGCAGCGACGTCAGGAGCAGCAGTTGGCCCGGTCGGTGGTGGGCCGAGCGCACCTCGAAGCCGCGCAGGTCGGCGGCGACCGCCAAGCGCGCGGCACCGTCGGTCGCGAGGACGTCGACGCGCACGTCGATGACTCCTCGGGGGATGGCGTTCAGCGCCTCCGCAGCGGCGCGCGACAGGTCGATGACCCGCTCGGGCACGAACGGGCCGCGGTCGTTGATGCGGACCTCGACGCTCGCCCCCGTCGCCAGGTCGGTGACGCGGACGCGCGTCCCGAAGGGCAGCGTACGGTGGGCCGCGGTCAGGTCCGCGGGGTCGAAGACCTCGCCGCTGGCCGTGCGCCGACCGGCGAAGCCGGGGCCGTACCACGAGGCGCCACCCGTGAAGCTGGTGGCGCTCAGCAGCGCTGGGGAGGGCTCGAACGGGGCGCCCGACGGCGCGCGCGTGCTGGCGGGCGCGCACGCGCCCAGCAGGGCCGCCACGAGGAGCGCGAGGAGCACGCCGGCGACGCCGCGCCGGGCGCGCTGGGGGAACGGGGTGCGCAACACGGTATCCGCACGATGGCACATCGACCGTGGCCGCGGCCAGCGTCGGGGCGACGCACGGCCGGCGGCCGTCGCGCGGGGCCGCCGCGCCCTCAGGCCGCCCAGGTGCGGCGGGCGAGCTCCTTCTGCGCCAGGACGAACGCCTCGTAGTCGCTCACCTGAGCGGTGCCGTCGGCGATCGCGCTCTCGCAGCGCACGATGATCCGGTTGAGGTCCTCGTCGGTCATGGTCCGCACCGGCTCGTTGGCCGGCGATGGTTCGTGCAGCATCGGTGGCGTCCCCTCCCTTCGGCAACGGGACCCCGACCCTTCGGGTCGGGTCCCGCGACGCCTCGACGGTAGCCGAGCCCCTCTGACGGGAACCTCACGGAGGCGGCCGGCGCCGCGCCGTCGCCCGGTATCGTGGGGCGTGATCGACACCCATTGCCACCTCGATCGCCTCAACCCGCCGACCGACGCCGCCGGCGAGGGGCTCGACGCCCTGATCACCGTCGCCACCGGACCGGATCGCTTGGCGGCGACCCTGGCGGCGGCCGACGCCGACCCGGCGGTGTTCGCCGTCGTCGGGGTGCATCCGAACGAGGTTGCGGTGGCGGCGGACCCGCGGGCGCGCGCGGCGATCGAGGAAGCGCTCCGGCACCCCCGGGTGGTCGGGGTCGGTGAGACGGGCGTCGACCTCTACTGGGACGAGGTGCCGCTGGCCGTCCAGCTCGACGCGTTCCGCTGGCAGGGCGGCCTCGCGCGCGAGCACGATCTCCCCCTCGTCCTGCACGTGCGCGACGCACAGGGCGCACGCTGGGGCGCCGGCGACGCGGCCTCGACGACCACCGCCCTGGTGATCGCGGAGCTGGGCCACCGCCGCGGCGTGCTGCACTGCACGAACGGCCACCCCGACCTGATCGCGACCGCGCTCGACCTGGGGTGGTTCGTCAGTTTCGCGGGGAACCTGACGTACCGCACCGCCGAGGCGATCCGCGAGGCCGCGACCGCGGTCCCGCTCGACCGGCTGCTCGTCGAGACCGACGCGCCGTACCTGGCGCCGGTGCCGCACCGCGGCCGACCCAACCGCCCCGCCCACGTCCGCCACACGGCGGCCGAACTCGCGAGGCTTCGCGGACTCGACCCGGACGCGCTCGAGGCGACGCTCGACGCGAACGCCCGCCGCGCCTTCGGCTTGCCCGCCGCGCGGGGGGCGTGACGGGCGCAGGGCGCTCGCAGCGCGTCAGTCGAGCGGGCGCTTGGGGCCGATCCGCTGCACGAGCGGCGCGTCGCGGTCGTGGCGCAGCAACTCGGCCAAGCGGCGCCGCGAGAGCACGCGGTGCGGATCGCGCGGGACGAACGCGGTGACGACGTCGACCCACCGTGGCCGCTCGTAACCAGCGACGACGTGGAGCGGCACCCGGACGCTCGGGCTCACCGGCACCCAACCGAGGACCAACAGGCGCTGGTCGTCGAGGTAGCGGGCGAGCTCGCGGCCGTGGAGCAACGCCATGACGACGTCGCGCTCCTCGAAGCCCTCGCTCGCGGCGTGGCGCACGGCGTGGGGACCCAAGCGGTAGCGACCGTCGCGGACGTGCGGCCGCAGCTCTTCCAACGTGCGCCGGGCAGGGCGGCGCGGGCGTTCGCTTCCGTCGGGCGCGGGCATCGGACGACCACCTCCGCTGCGTTCGAACGTAGCACGCGGTGGCCCGGAGTCCTGGGTCCGGGCCACCCTCGGCCTACGATGCGCTCATGACCTCGAGCCCCTCCCCCTCCCCGTCCCGCGACGACGGCGCGAGCGTGCGGTTCGTCGAGCTCGCCGGCACCGATGCAACCCGCGTGCTGCGCGCCCTCGCCGCGGACTGGCGCGCGGCCGGCGCCGCCGTCGAGCTCCTGGCCTCGACCGACCAGCCCGACCTCTGGCTCCTCGTCGCACGCGGCGGCGACCCCGGCGCCGGCCCCGCCGCGCCCACCGGCGCACGCGTCTGGCGCTTCCGGAGCGTGGGCCCGTGAAGCGCGAGAGACCCGATGGCGTCTGGCTCGACGAGGCCGCTCACGTGGTCGTCCCGGGCGCCGACCTCTACGTCGAGCAGGTCGGTCGCCCCGACGCACCCGCGGTCTACGCGCTCCACGGCGGCCCGGGCTACTCGTGCCACGCGTTGCGCGAGCTGCTCGGGGAGGACCTCGAGCGCTACCGGACGGTCTACGCCGACCAGCGCGGGGGCGGGCGCAGCTACGCAGACGCTCCCTTCGACCTCGACGTCCTCGCCGACGACGTCGCGGCGGTCCTCGGCGCGCTCGGGATCGCCGACGCGACGCTCCTCGCGCACGGCTTCGGAGCCACGATCGCGGTCCGCGCCGCCGTCCGGCACCCGGCGCGCGTGCGCGGCCTCGTCCTCGTCAACCCCTGGGTCTCGATGCCGATGCTCGCCCGCACGCTCCAGCGCGAGGCCGCGCACCGCAGCGGACGCGGCGAGGCGGCGCTGCCGCCCGAGGCCGCGCTGGCCGACGCCGAGGCGCTCGACCCGCAGGCCCACGTCGACGATGCCTTCGGCATGACCTCGGCGAAGGCGCTCTTCGACGCGCTGCTCTTCCCCGACGCCGCCGCTCGCCTGCGCCTCGAGCACGCCGACGCCACCGCGCTCCTCGGTCCCACCGAGACGGTCGAGCTCGACGACCCCTGGCGCCTCGACGTGCGCCCCGACCTGGCGGGCGTCCGCGCGCCGGTGGCGGTGCTGGTCGCCACCCGCGACGGTAGCGCCTACCCCGACCAGGCCGAAGCGGCGCTCGCCGGCCTGCCGCACGGCGTCACCGCGCTCGTCGACGGCGGTCACTACCCGTGGCTCGACGCCGACGACGCCTTCCTCGACACCCTGCACGCGGCCTTGGCGCACGCCGGGGCCGCCGCGGCGGCCGCCCAGGCCCCGACGGATGCAACGTGAAGCGGTTCTCGGGCCCTCACGGACGCCCGTGCTAGCCTCGCGTCATGCTGACACCGGACCTGCATGTCGCGTGCGCGACGGACGTGAGCGTCGCGTGGCTGCGCGAGCGCGGGGTGCGCGGGCTGCTGATCGACGCGGACGACACGCTCGTCGTCCGCGACGGACCGCCGCTCGAGGACACGCTCGCCTGGCTCGACGCGGTGCGCGCCGCCGGGATCGCCGTGGCGCTCCTCTCGAACGGCTCACGCGGACGCGTCGCCGAGCTGGGGGCCTCCCTCGGCGTCCCCGCCTTCGCCCTGTCCGGCAAGCCCTTCGGCTTCGCCTTCCGTCGCGGGCTGCGGGCGCTCGGGACCGACGCCGCGTCCACCGCGATGATCGGCGACCAGCTCTTCACCGACGTCCTCGGCGCGAACTGCGCCGGGCTCACCTCGGTGCTCGTCACCCCGCTCTCGCCGGGACGGCACGCGCACACGCGCGCGGCGCGCCGGCTCGAGCGTTGGGTGCTGGCGGGGGGTGAGCGTGGCCGTCCTCTCGATCGGTGACAAGCGCCTGGGGGCCGTCCTCCTCGAGCGCGGGTACGTGAGCGACGAGTCGCTCCAGCAGGCGATCGGCCGCCACGCCGAGGTCGGCGGTCGCCTCGCCGACGTGCTCGTGCAGATCGGGGTGCTGTCCGAGCACCGCATCGCGCGCGCGGTCGAGGAGTCGATCGGGATCCCGCTCGTCATGCTGCCGCGCGTCGACGTCATGCCCGACGCGCTCCGCCGCGTCGAGGGCGACACCGCCTTCGAGGTCGGGGCGCTGCCCTTCGCCATCGACGGTAACCGCTTGCGCGTCGCCTTCGAAGACCCGCTCGACGCGCTGGCGATCGAGGAGATCGAGGACGCCTCGGGCTGCGTGGTCGAGCCGTACCAGGCGCTGCGCTCGGAGCTGCAGTGGGCCCTCGCCACGTACTACCCGGAGCTCGGGCTCATCCCACCCGTCGATTTCGAGGTCGACACGAGCATGCGGCTCGGCTCGATCGCGGTCGAGCGCGGGCTGCTGACCGCAGAGGGCCTCGCCGAGGCCGTCGCCGAGCAGCAGCGCACCGGTGGCCTGCTCGGGCGCATCCTGGTGAAGCTCGGGTCGCTCGACGAGGACGTGCTCACGCAGCTCCTCGCCGAGCAGCTCGGCCTGACCTACGTGACCTCGATCGCGGGAGAACCCTTCGACGAACACCTGGCGAGCCACCTCTTGCGGCTCGACGCGGTGCAGTTCAGCGCGGTCCCGCTGCGCTTCGAGGGCGGCGAGCTGGTCGTCGCGGTCGCCGATTCGCGCCGCATCGCCGACCTCGAAGCCATCCTGCAGGTGCCGTGCACCTTCGTCGCCGCGCCCGAGGCCGAGGTTCAAAAGCGCATCGAGGTCATGTACGCCAGCGACAAGGGGCGCCTCGGCGAGACGCTCCTGATGACGAAGAAGCTCAAGCGCGAGCAGCTGCGCAAGGCGCTCGCGGAGCAGGCGAAGCTCGGCAAGGTCAAGCCGCTCGGCGAGATCCTCGTCGACCTCGGCTACGTGACCCAACTCGACGTCGACGAGGCGCTCAACAAGCAGCGCTCGGGCGGCGGCCGCCTCGAGGACACGCTCGTGCAGTCGGGCAAGATCTCCCCCGAGATGCTGGCCAAGAGCCTGGCGATGCAGCTCAACTACGACTACGTGGAAGAGAACAGCGTCAAGGTCGACCCGATGGTCGTCACGCTCGTCCCCGAGGCCACGGTCCGGCGCTACCAGGCGATGCCGATCCGCACCGAGGGCAACACCCTCGTGGTCGCCATGAAGGACCCGCGCCACGTGTTCGCCCTCGACGACATCCGCCTGATCACCGGCAAGGAGATCCAGCCGGCGGTCGCGACCGAGGAGACGCTGTCGCGCCTCATCAACCGCTTCTACCGCGACGGCGCCGACATGGACGAGCTCGCGCGCGCGGTCATGGAGGAGGTCGGCGGGCAGGCGCACGTCGAAGAGGACACCAGCGCGATCGACGACAACGCCCTGGTCAAGGTCGTCAACAGCATCATCCGCGAAGCGATCCTCAACGACATCTCGGACATCCACATCGAGCCGCGCCCCGACAAGGTCAACGTGCGCGTGCGCAAGGACGGCAGCCTGCGCGAGTACATGACCATGCCCAAGGCCACCGCCGGCGCCCTCGCGGCCCGCATCAAGATCATGGGCGGGCTCAACATCGCCGAGCGCCGGGTCCCGCAGGACGGGCGCGTGCGCTACAAGGACAAGTCGACCGAGGTCGACCTGCGCCTCTCGACCCTGCCCACCGTGTACGGCGAGAAGGCCGTCATGCGCCTCCTCAAGAAGGCGACCTCGATCCCCGAGATCGAGCAGCTCGGCTTCGCCGACCACAACTTCCAGCGCTTCACCGACGTCATCCAGAAGCCCTACGGCATGTTCCTGATCACCGGGCCCACCGGTTCGGGGAAGTCCTTCACCACCTTCTCGATCCTCAAGCGGGTCGCGACCCCGGACGTCAACGTCTCCACGGTCGAGGACCCCGTCGAGTACGAAGTACCGGGCATCAACCAGACGCAGGTGAACATGAAGGCGGGCCTCGACTTCGCCCGCGCGCTCCGCGCCTTCTTGCGTCAGGACCCCGACATCATCATGGTCGGCGAGATCCGCGACCACGAGACCGCCAAGATCGCCATGGAGGCCGCGCTCACCGGCCACCTGCTCATCGCCACCCTGCACACGAACGACGCCGCGGGGGCGGTCGTGCGCCTCACCGAGATGGGGATCGAGCCGTTCAACGTCTCGGCCTCGCTGATCGGTGTCCTCGCCCAGCGCCTCGTGCGCAAGGTGTGCCGCGACTGCCGCGTCGAGTACACGCCGGAGCCCGACGTCATGCGCCGCCTGGGGCTCCATGCCGACGAGATCCGCGGCAAGAAGCTCTACCGCGGGGTCGGATGTGAGAAATGCGGTGGCAGCGGATACAACGGTCGCTACGCCATTCATGAACTCCTCGTGGTCGACGACGACCTCTCGACGGCCATCGTCAAGGAGCAGTCCGCGCTCGAGATGAAGGAAATCGCCATGCGCAACGGCATGCGTACGCTGCGCGAAGACGGCGTCTTGAAGGCGTTCGAGGGCATCACCACGCTCGAAGAGGTGCTCGCGAGGACCGCCGATTGAACGCACGCACCCCCCGAAGGGCGGCTTGAATGTCCGATCAGATCCGCGCGACCCAGACCCAGGTCGACATCGTCGACCTCCTCAAGCTCGCCGTGGAGCGCCGTGCCTCGGACCTCGTCCTGACCGTCGGCCTGCCGCCGATGATCAAGGTCGACGGCGACTGGCGCCCCACCGAGCACGACACCCTGACGCCGAACGTCACGCGCCGGCTCATGTACTCGATGATGGACGAGAAGAAGCAGCGGAACTTCGAGGAGAGCAAGGACCTCGACTTCTCGTTCAGCCTCTCCGGGCACGGCCGTTTCCGCGTCAACTGCTTCCAGCAGCGCAACTCGGTCGGCGGGGTCCTGCGCACGATCTCCGAGGACGTCCTGAGCTTCGACCAGCTCGGCTGCCCCTCGGAGCTCGCCGAGGTCGCCCGGCTGCCGCGCGGCCTCGTGCTGGTGACCGGACCGACCGGGTCGGGCAAGTCGACGACGCTGGCGACGATGGTCGACATGATCAACGGCGAGTCGCAGAAGCACATCGTCACGGTCGAGGACCCCATCGAGTTCTTCCACAAGCACAAGCGCTCGATCGTCAACCAGCGCGAGATCGGCGAGGACACCCGCGACTTCCACGCCGCGTTGCGTTCGGTGCTGCGGCAGGCGCCCGACGTCATCCTCGTCGGCGAGATGCGCGACCACGAGACGATCGGCGCGGCGGTCACCGCCGCCGAGACCGGCCACCTGGTCATGGGCACGTTGCACACGAACTCGGCGCCCGAGGCGATCGACCGCATCATCGACGTCTTCCCCGAGGCGCAGCAGGAGCAGGTCCGCGTCCAGCTCGCCAACAACCTGCAGGCGATCTTCACCCAGCAGCTCGTGCCCAAGGCCTCGGGTGACGGCCGCGTGCTCGCGTACGAACTGCTCATCGCCACCCCCGCGATCCGCAACCAGATCCGCGAGGGCAAGACGCACCAGATCCTCTCGTCGATCCAGACCGGCGGCCAGATCGGCATGATCACGATGGACGCCTGCCTGGCCGAGCTGCACCTCAAGCGCCTGATCAGCTTCGAGATGGGGCTCGCGCGCTCGGTCGACGCCAAGGAGTTCGAGCGCCTGGTGGGCACCGGCGGCATGGCGGCGACCACCGAGGGCAACGGCTCGCGGCCCGCCGCGCGCGCCCCGGAGGCACCGGCGCGGCCCACCGGTCCGACCGGTGGCGTCGGCCGTCCCGGCAGCGGCCCGACCGTCGGCCGCGGCGGACGCGGTTGAGGACCGACGCCAGGGTTCGCGGGCAC